>NZ_VWXC01000009.1:0-233234 GCF_011752685.1 Candidatus Pantoea communis | reverse complement strand
TGAGAGTCCTGAAGGGACGTTGAAGACGACGACGTTGATAGGCCGGATGTGTAAGTGCAGCGATGCATTGAGCTAACCGGTACTAATGACCCGTGAGGCTTAACCTTACAACGCCAGAGGCGTTTTTGAGAGACGCAGAAGTAGATTTTCAGCTTTGTTCGAACGGATTGGTTCGCGTGGTGACGGATGTCACGGCGTGAATAACAGAATTTGCCTGGCGGCTTTAGCGCGGTGGTCCCACCTGACCCCATGCCGAACTCAGAAGTGAAACGCCGTAGCGCCGATGGTAGTGTGGGGCCTCCCCATGCGAGAGTAGGGAACTGCCAGGCATCAAACAAGTGAAGAACCCTGAACGAAAGTTCAGGGTTTTTTTACGTCTGCAAATCGGCGAAATCAATGCTAACAGCCACGAAGATCGCCAAAATACCGCTAAATGCGCTGCGAAAAAAGCTTGAAGTGCTCCGTAAAGTCCCCCATTTTTCCTCTCAAACACTGTCATTACGCCTCATCTATATGCAAAAAACGCATAAAACACCGCGTTGGTCGCGCAAAGATGTAGCATAAATAGACGGATCAGACCTCCAAATCCCGCTTTAAACTGAAACATTTTCATAATCCGCATGAAGACTCGACATTCAGCGGATGCCAGGCTAACCTCGGGCATCTGGATGTCTAAACGTTTATACGGTTATCAGTAAGAGGTCAGTTAGCTATGCCAATCAGAATCCCCGACGAATTACCGGCAGTGAATTTTTTGCGTAATGAGAACGTGTTTGTCATGGCCTCATCGCGCGCCAGTGTTCAGGAGATTCGCCCGCTAAAAGTACTGATCCTCAACCTGATGCCAAAAAAGATCGAAACGGAAAATCAGTTCTTACGCTTACTCTCCAACTCGCCACTGCAGATCGACATACAGCTACTGCGCATCGACAGCCGTGAGTCACGCAATACGCCGAGCGAGCATCTCAATAACTTCTACTGCAACTTCGAAGATATTGAGCACGATAATTTCGATGGTCTGATCGTTACGGGTGCCCCGCTGGGATTGGTGGATTTCAATGACGTGGCATACTGGCCGCAGATTCAGCGTGTGCTGCACTGGGCTAAAGAACACGTCACATCCACGCTGTTTGTCTGTTGGGCGGTACAAGCCGCGCTGAACATTCTGTACGGCATTCCAAAGCAAACGCGTCAGAACAAACTTTCAGGCGTGTATGAACATCAAATCCTGCATCCGCATGCTTTGTTAACCCGTGGATTTGACGACAATTTCCTCGCGCCGCATTCGCGTTATGCTGATTTCCCGAGCCAGTTAATTCGCGACTATACCGATCTCGAGTTGTTTGCCGAATCTGACGCCACCGGGGCTTACCTGATGGCGAGCAAAGACAAGCGCCTGGCGTTTGTAACTGGCCATCCTGAATACGATGCGCTGACGTTATCCGGTGAATACCATCGTGATTATGATGCCGGGCTGCATCCGGAAGTACCATTTAACTACTTCCCACAAGACAATCCTGAACTGCCACCGCGTGCCACCTGGCGCAGCCACGGTAATCTGTTGTTCTCAAACTGGCTAAACTATTACGTTTACCAGATTACACCGTTCGATCTGCGTCATATGAACCCCACACTCGACTAAAGCAAAGCTCGCTTTTCTCGTTAAATGTGCCGTGACAGCCTCGTGCTGTCGCGGCATTTTTTTTGCCTTGCGCAAACTTGTGGAATCCATTGCCTTTAATTTGAGAGTTTAAATTACATATTTATCAGTACAATAAGGCGATTTAAAAATAAAAATGGAAATAGTTTTTGAAAAAAATATAAAAATCATTATGCTCTGATCTTGCCGGTTAAAAATCACTCTACACCCGGATCCCCGTAAATGGGGACGGATCATAACAGGAGCAGCCCGCATGACAGATTCGGTTATCCACAATACGCTGACCTTCACTCAGCCCTTTACCTACGCGGAAAAGCAGCTGCTCACCCCGCAAGCCATCGACTTCCTGCACACACTGGTCGCGCGTTTTGCACCGGAACGTGAGCGCCTGTTAAAAGCACGTCAGCAGCGCCAGCAGCGTTACGATCAGGGTGCCTTACCTGACTTTGATTCGGAAACCACTTCCATTCGTGAACGTGACTGGCAGGTTCGCCCGATTCCCCAATTGCTGCGCGATCGTCGCGTCGAGATCACCGGCCCGCCGGATCGCAAAATGGTGATCAACGCGCTGAATGCGAACGTCAACGTCTTCATGGCCGATTTCGAGGATTCGCTGGCACCCACCTGGCAGAAATTGATGGATGGCCAGCTGACACTGCGGGATGCGGTCAACGGCACGCTGAACTTCACCAGTGAAGCGGGCAAGATCTACCAGCTGAAATCCGATCCTGCTCTGCTGATGTGTCGTGTACGTGGGCTGCATCTGAATGAAAAACACGTTGAGTGGCGCGATCGGGCCATTCCCGGCGGGCTGTTTGATTTTGCGCTTTACCTGTTCCACAACGTTGATGCGCTGCTTGAGAAGGGGCATGGCCCCTGGTTTTATCTGCCAAAAACCGAGCATGCATCTGAAGTGGCGTGGTGGCGTGAGATCTTCCGCTTTAGCGAGGATCGCTTTGATCTGCCGCGCGGCACCATCAAAGCCACGGTATTGATCGAAACGCTGCCAGCGGTATTCCAGATGGATGAGATCTTGTGGGAGCTGCGCGATCACGTGGTCGGCCTGAATTGTGGTCGCTGGGATTACATCTTCAGCTACATCAAAACCCTGGCACAGCACGGCGATCGCATTCTGCCGGACCGCCAGCAAATCAGTATGGATCAGCCCTTCCTCGATGCCTATTCACGGTTGCTGATCAAAACCTGCCACCGCCGCGGCGCACTGGCGATGGGCGGCATGTCCGCGCTGATTCCGAGCAAAGATGCCGAGCGTAATGCGTGGGTGATGCAGAAAGTACAAGAAGACAAAGCGCGTGAAGCCGGTAACGGCCATGACGGCACCTGGGTCGCGCATCCGGGGCTGGCCGATATCGCCATGGCTGAATTCGACCGTCAGCTCGGCAATCAGCCTAATCAGCTGCAGGTCAGCCGCGATCAGGATGCACCCATCACCGCCGAACGTCTGCTGCGGCCATGTCGGGGTCTGCGCACTGAAGCGGGTATGCGCGCCAACATTCGCGTGGCGTTGCAGTACCTTGAGGCGTGGATTGGGGGTAACGGCTGCGTGCCGATTGATGGGTTGATGGAGGATGCCGCCACGGCAGAAATTGCCCGCACCTCCATCTGGCAGTGGATTCATCACAAGCAGATCCTCAGCGATGGCCAACTGGTGACCGCCGAACTGTTTGAGCGGCTACTCGATGAAGAGATGCTGGCCCTGCAACAAACGTTGGGCGAGGAGCGCTTCCGTAGCGGACGCTTTGCCGATGCCGCCGCGCTGATGGCGCAAATCACCACGGATAACGAACTGGTTTCTTTCCTTACTCTGCCGGGCTACCGCCTGCTGCCATGAACCTGGAGATAACGCTATGAATCGTCACCAACAGATCAAACAACTGGAATCGAGCTGGAACGACGCGCGCTGGCAGGGCATTACCCGCCCCTACAGCGCGGAAGATGTTATCAACCTGCGTGGCTCAGTGAATCCGGCCTGCACGCTGGCAGAGCGCGGGGCGAATAAACTGTGGTCGCTGCTCAACGGTGAGTCCACCAAAGGGTATATCAACAGCCTCGGCGCCTTAACCGGCGGGCAGGCAATACAGCAAGCCAAAGCCGGAATAGAGGCGATCTATCTCTCCGGCTGGCAGGTTGCTGCGGATGCGAATATGGCCGGGCAGATGTATCCCGATCAGTCGCTCTATCCGGCGAACTCGGTGCCGAATGTGGTCGAGCGTATCAATCAGAGCTTCCAGCGCGCCGACCAGATTCAGTGGGCGAATGGTCTGTCGCCAGAAGATGAAGGCTTTATTGACTACTTCCTGCCGATTGTGGCGGATGCAGAAGCGGGATTTGGTGGCGTGCTCAATGCCTTCGAGCTGATGAAATCGATGATTCAGGCAGGTGCCGGTGCGGTGCACTTTGAAGATCAGCTGGCCTCGGTGAAGAAGTGTGGCCATATGGGTGGCAAAGTGTTAGTGCCCACTCAGGAAGCGATTCAGAAACTGGTGGCTGCGCGGCTGGCAGCTGATGTCATGGGCGTGCCGACGATATTGCTGGCACGCACCGATGCGGATGCCGCTGACTTGATTACCTCCGACTGTGACGAGCGCGATGCGCCGTTTATCACCGGGCAACGTACCGCTGAAGGGTTCTTCCGTACTCGCGCCGGTATTGAGCAGGCGATCAGCCGTGGCTTGTCGTATGCGCCGTACGCAGATGTATTGTGGTGCGAAACCTCGACGCCGGATCTCGAACTGGCGCAACGTTTTGCCGACGCGATTCACGCGCAGTATCCGGGCAAGTTGCTGGCCTACAACTGCTCGCCGTCATTCAACTGGAAGAAGAATCTCGACGATCGCACCATCGCCCGTTTCCAGCAGGCATTAAGCGACATGGGCTATCGCTTCCAGTTCATTACGCTGGCCGGCATTCATAGCATGTGGTTCAACATGTTCGATCTGGCACACGCGTATGCGCAGGGTGAAGGGATGCGCCATTACGTTGAGAAAGTGCAGCAGCCGGAATTTGCCGCGCGCGAAAAAGGCTACACCTTCTCCTCTCATCAGCAGGAAGTGGGCACCGGCTATTTTGATCGCATCACCAACGTGATTCAGGGCGGCCAGTCCTCAGTCACTGCGCTGACCGGTTCGACGGAAGCCGCGCAGTTCTGATCAGTCTGCATGCGTACCCTACGAAAATGGCACGACCCATTCGTAGGGTCGCCATTGATGGCGACTAAAACCGCATCGCGGACTTTCATCACGCCTGGCCCATGGATGGGCTCCCTTTGCCGGAGCGTTGCCGATGACACCAAGAGAATCTCTGATTGCCCACACCATTCTGCAAGGTTTCGACGCGCAGTATGGCCGCTTTCTGGATATCACCGCAGGCGCCCAGCAGCGCTTCGAGCAGGCCGACTGGCATGCCGTGCAGCAGGCAATGAAAGCGCGTATCCATCTTTACGATCACCATGTTGGATTGGTGACCAACCAACTGCGCATCCTCAATGATGTGTCAAACTGGGATGAAGCGTTCTGGCTGCGGGTAAAAAGCCACTATGAGACGCTGCTACCCGGTTATCCGCGCCATGAAATTGCCGAAAGCTTCTTTAATTCCGTCTATTGTCGCTTGCAGGGGCACAGCCATCTCGATCCAAATCGGCTGTTTATCTTCCCGTCGCAGCCCTATGTCGCCGCGCCGATGGCACAACGTCCATTGTCGCGGCTGTACCGTCCACAAGGCAGCTGGCATGAAGTATTAAGGCAGGTTCTGAACGATATTCCTTTGCGCTTGCCCTGGCAGGATATCACCCGCGATATCGGCTGGATCGTCCGCCACTTGCATGAACAGTTCAGCCCCGCTCAACTGGCCACCGCCACGCTGGATGTCGCCGGTGAACTGTTCTACCGCAATAAAACCGCCTGGATCGTGGCGCGATTACAGTTGAGTGATGGCATGGTGCCTTGCTTGCTGCCCATCCAGCGTGATGAGGCGGGACGCTTGTGGATCGACACCTGCTTAACCGACAGCGACGACGCCAGCATCGTGTTTGGCTTCGCCCGCGCCTACTTTATGGTATATGCACCCGTGCCTGCGGCGTTGGTTGCCTGGCTGCAACCGATTCTGCCGGGAAAAACTCTCGCCGAGCGCTACATGGCCATCGGCTGCCAGAAACACGGTAAAACCGAATGTTACCGTGAATACCTGCATTATCTGGCACACAGTGATGAAGAGTTCACTATCGCGCCCGGCATCCGCGGCATGGTGATGCTGGTGTTTACACTGCCTGGATTTGATCGCGTATTTAAGGTGATTAAAGATCGCTTCGCGCCGCAGAAAGAGGTCACCGATGCGCAGGTGCGGGATTGCTATCGCATGGTCAAAGAGCACGACCGCGTAGGACGCATGGCCGATACGCAAGAGTTTGAATATTTCGCGATACCGCGCGCACGTATTCCGGCAGCGCTGATGGAGGAATTTCAACGCGATATTCCGGAGAAGATGGAACTGCGTGACGACGTGCTGATCATTCGACATCTGTGGCTGGAGCGCCGTATGGAGCCACTCAATTTGTGGCTGGCGCAGGCCACACCAGAACAGCGTCAGCACGCGATTGGCGAATATGGCGATGCGATTCGCCAACTGGCGGCAGCGAACATTTTCCCCGGCGACATGCTATTTAAAAACTTCGGCATGACGCGTCACGGTCGCGTGGTGTTTTACGACTACGATGAAATTCGGCCTATGACCGAACTGCAGTTCCGCGATGTGCCGCCAGCACGTTACGAAGAGGATGAGCTGCAAGCCGAGCCGTGGTACAGCGTGGGGCCGGATGATGTGTTCCCGGAAACTTTCCGCTATGCGCTGTGCAGCGAGCCGGGCACCGGTAAGTTATTGCTCGCGCTGCACCCGCAGCTGTTTGATCCGTGCTGGTGGCGCGCGCTGCAAACGCGCATCCGGGAAGGGCACATCGAAGAAGTGATCGCCTGGCGCGCCGGACAGCGTTTCAGCGCGCGCTATGCATCAGTGGCCGCTTAGCGGCCAGAATAGGTCTGCGTCACCTGCCTGGCGGCACGGATCACCAGCGCGCCCAGTTCGGTCACACGGTCGTCGGTCATGCGTGCTATCGGGCCGGAAATCGAGATGGCGGCAAAAGGCTCGCTGTGCTCATCATAGATGGGTGCCGCCACGCAGCGCAGGCCCAGCGCGTGCTCTTCATCATCGTGCGAAAAGCCCATCTTACGGATCAGCGCCAGATTCTCTTTCAGGCTGTGCGGAGACATCAAAGTTTTCGGCGTGTAGTGGTGCAATCCTTTCTGATGCAACAGCGCGGTCACCTGCTCATCGCTGAGATGGGCGAGAAATGCTTTGCCTGCGCCAGACGCGTGCATCGGTAGCTTACCGCCAATCGGTGCCGACATACGCATCAGCTGCGTACACTGCACCTGGTCGATAATCACTGCCTGATAGTCGCTGAGATCCAGCACCGCCAGATTCACGGTCTCTCCGGCATCTTCCATCAGTTTACGCAGGATGGGATGCACAATCGCCAGCAGATTGCGGCTCTGAAGAAAACTGCTGCCGACCACAAAGGCATGTGAGCCGATGGTCCAGAAGCCCAGATCACCAACCTGATGCACAAATCCCTGCTGCTGCATGGTGGTCAGCAAGCGATGCGTGGTGGAGTTCGGTAAGCCGGCCTGTTGAGCCAGCTCGGTCAGCGCGACGCTGCCGTGAGATTCGGCGATCAGTTCGAGTAAACGCAAACCGCGCGTCAGGGATTGAACTTGCCCACCTGTCGGGGCGCTGGTGGCTGTTGCGGCACGCGGTTTTTTTCCACGTTTCGCCGGTACTGGGGTTGCCATAACGTCTCCACAATCGCATCAATGCTGGAAACCATTTTCGTTTTTGGGCGTATGAATGCAAACGCTGCTTTACTGGTCGGATCTGTAATGCTTTCAGGCTGAAAATGTCTCATCTGTCGTGACTTTTGCTCACCGGAAAGTTATGACAGTATGTTTGGCTGGCATATTAGCCAACGCAATGACGTGGACGGGGCGAGAGTGAGCAATAAAACCGAAATGCTGCATCAGCAACTGGCACAACGCATTATGATTTTGGACGGTGGTATGGGCACCATGATCCAGAGTTATAAACTCAGCGAAGCCGATTTTCGTGGCAGCCGTTTTGCCGACTGGCCCTCCGATTTGAAAGGCAATAACGACCTGTTAGTGCTGACCAAACCTGAAGTGATCCGTGAAATCCACGATGCCTATCTCGCCGCTGGCGCAGATATTCTGGAAACCAACACCTTCAACTCCACCACCATTGCGATGGCTGATTACGCGATGGAAGCTTTGTCAGCGGAGATTAACTTTGAAGCGGCAAAACTGGCGCGCGCCAGTGCGGATGCATGGACGGTAAAAACACCTGACCGACCGCGCTATGTTGCGGGCGTGCTCGGCCCCACCAATCGCACCTGCTCCATCTCGCCGGATGTGAATGATCCTGCCTTCCGAAACGTCACCTTCAATCAGCTGGTGGAAGCCTACCGCGAATCAACGCATGCGCTGATTGAGGGTGGCTCCGACCTGATCATGATAGAGACGGTGTTCGATACCCTGAATGCCAAGGCGGCGATTTACGCCGTGCAGGTCGAGATGGAAGCGATGGGCGTGAAGCTGCCGGTGATGATCTCCGGTACCATTACCGATGCCTCGGGTCGCACACTCTCCGGCCAGACCACAGAAGGTTTCTACAACTCACTGCGTCACGCCGAGCCGCTGTCGTTTGGCCTGAACTGTGCGCTCGGTCCAGACGAGCTGCGCCAGTACGTGCAGGAGCTATCCCGCATTGCGGAAGGCTATGTCACTGCTCACCCTAACGCCGGTTTGCCGAATGCGTTTGGTGAATACGATTTAGATGCGGCAACCATGGCTGAACAGATCGGCGAATGGGCGCGAGCCGGTTTCCTGAATATCATCGGCGGCTGCTGCGGTACCACGCCGGAACATATCGCGGCGATGGCGGCGGCGGTTGAGGGCGTTGCCCCCCGCCAGCTGCCTGAAATCCCTGTTGCCTGCCGTCTGTCCGGTCTGGAACCCCTGAATATTCACGCTGATTCGCTGTTTGTGAACGTCGGTGAACGCACCAACGTCACGGGTTCGGCCAAATTTAAGCGTCTGATTAAAGAAGAGAAGTACAACGAAGCGTTGGATGTGGCCCGTCAGCAGGTGGAAAGCGGCGCGCAAATTATCGATATCAACATGGACGAAGGCATGCTGGATGCGGAAGCTGCGATGGTGCGCTTCCTCAACCTGATTGCCGGTGAACCCGATATCGCGCGCGTACCGATCATGATCGACTCCTCCAAGTGGGAGGTGATCGAGAAAGGGCTGCAGTGCATTCAGGGCAAAGGCATTGTTAACTCAATTTCGATGAAAGAGGGTGTTGAGCCATTTATCGAACACGCGCGTAAAGTGCGACGCTACGGTGCCGCCATGGTGGTGATGGCGTTTGATGAAGTCGGCCAGGCGGATACCCGCGCACGTAAAATCGAAATCTGTCGCCGAGCCTACAAGATCCTGACGGAAGAGGTCGGTTTCCCGCCAGAAGACATCATTTTCGACCCAAACATCTTCGCAGTCGCCACCGGTATTGAAGAGCATAACAACTATGCGATGGACTTTATCGGCGCCTGTGAAGACATCAAGCGCGAGCTGCCGCATGCGATGATCTCCGGCGGCGTGTCTAACGTGTCGTTCTCGTTCCGTGGTAACGATCCAGTGCGCGAGGCGATTCACGCGGTGTTCCTCTATTACGCGATTCGCAATGGGATGGATATGGGCATCGTCAACGCCGGTCAGCTGGCGATCTATGACGACTTGCCCGCAGAACTGCGCGATGCGGTGGAAGATGTGGTGCTGAACCGTCGTGACGATGGCACTGAGCGTTTGCTGGAGCTGGCGGAGAAATATCGCGGTAGCAAGAGCGACGGTGAGCAGGAGAAGCAGCAGGCCGAATGGCGCAGTTGGGACGTGGTCAAGCGTCTGGAATACTCGCTGGTAAAAGGCATCACTGAATTTATTGAGCTGGACACCGAGGAGGCGCGTCAGGCTGCCGCAAGGCCCATTGAAGTGATTGAAGGGCCGCTGATGTCCGGCATGAACGTGGTCGGCGATTTGTTCGGCGAGGGTAAAATGTTCCTGCCGCAGGTAGTGAAATCGGCGCGCGTGATGAAGCAGGCGGTGGCTTATCTCGAACCTTATATTGAAGCCAGCAAAGAAGTCGGGCGCAGCAACGGTAAAATCGTGCTGGCGACGGTGAAGGGCGATGTGCATGACATCGGTAAAAACATTGTCGGCGTGGTGCTGCAGTGTAATAACTACGAAATTATCGATCTTGGCGTGATGGTGCCAAGTGACAAAATCCTGAAAACCGCCATTGCTGAAAATGCCGATATCATTGGGCTTTCCGGGCTGATTACGCCTTCGCTGGATGAGATGGTCAACGTGGCGAAAGAGATGGAGCGCCAGGGCTTCACCATCCCGTTACTGATTGGCGGTGCGACCACGTCGAAAGCGCATACGGCAGTGAAGATCGAGCAGAACTACAGTGGTCCAACGGTGTATGTGCAAAACGCCTCACGCACCGTGGGTGTTGTCTCTTCACTGCTCTCAGAAAGCCTCAAAGAGGAGTTTGTGGCCCGAACGCGCAAAGAGTACGACACGGTGCGCATTCAGCACGCACGTAAGAAGCCACGCACGCCGCCGGTCAGCCTGCAAACCGCACGCGACAACGATTACGCCATCGACTGGGAAAGCTATACGCCGCCGGTCGCGCATCGCCTTGGGGTCAGCGCGGTTGAAGCCAGTATCGACACCCTCCGTAACTACATCGACTGGACGCCGTTCTTTATGACCTGGTCGCTGGCGGGGAAATACCCGCGCATTCTCGAAGATGAAGTGGTGGGTGAAGAGGCTAAACGCCTGTTTGCCGATGCCAACGCCATGTTGGACAGGCTCAGTGAAACCGGCACCCTCAATCCGCGTGGCGTAGTTGGGATTTTCCCGGCAAACCGCGTCGGAGACGATATTGAAGTCTACCGTGATGAAAACCGCGATCAGGTGATAGGTGTGAGCCATCACTTACGTCAGCAGACCGAGAAAACCGACTTCGCCAACTACTGCTTAGCTGACTTTGTCGCACCGAAATCCAGCGGTAAAGCCGATTATCTCGGCGCGTTTGCTGTCACCGGTGGACTGGAAGAGGATGCGCTGGCCGAAGCGTATGAGCAGCAACATGATGATTACAACAAGATCATGGTCAAGGCGCTGGCAGATCGTCTGGCAGAAGCTTTTGCCGAATATCTGCATGAGCGGGTACGTAAGGTGATTTGGGGCTTTGCCGCTCATGAGAACCTGAGTAACGAAGAGTTGATTCGCGAAAATTATCAGGGCATTCGTCCTGCTCCGGGCTATCCGGCCTGTCCGGAACACACGGAGAAAGCGCAAATCTGGCAGTTGCTGGATGTGGAGACGCACACTGGCATGAAGCTCACGGAGTCCTTTGCTATGTGGCCGGGCGCGGCAGTATCCGGCTGGTATTTCAGCCATCCGGACAGCAAATACTTCGCTGTGGCGCAGATTCAGCGCGATCAGGTGGAAGATTACGCGGCGCGTAAAGGGATGAGTGTCAGCGAGGTTGAGCGCTGGCTGGCACCGAATCTGGGTTATGACGCGGATTGATGGGCTGATGGCGTAAAAGGATACGCAGAGCATTCAGTCGGGGCCCAACCAGGCAAGGCCCCGAAACCTCCAGGTATGCGCCTGGAGGTCAACGCCGTTTCAACCTTCCACACTTGTCGTTAATTAAACCGCGCATCACGATCTGACGTCATGTCATACAGTTGATATTTACGACCCAGCATCTGTCCGCCATCACGCGTTAACGGCACCCAGTTCACCTGTGCACGGCCACGCGTTGGCGTCACGGTAAACAGGTCCATTGGAATCGAAATATAGAAGCCTTTGGTGAAGTCGCCTTCGCCATAGGCTTCGGCGGACACGTTGGTTTTGGTGGCGTAGAAGCCAACCATCACGCCGCTGTCGAAGCGCTTCGACACATCGACCGTCACGCCTTTATCTTTCGCCAGATATTCACCGACGCTGGCTTTCACCAACACATCCTGCATAAACCACGGACGCCAGTACGCGGTGAAGTGTCCGGTTGGCGCTTTGTAGTCGGTGAACTGCATCATGTTGTCCCAGTCACGCTGTTTCACGTAGTTGGCATCAACACCAAAGGCCCAGTTGCTGTCGATTGGGCGATACAACACTTCTCCGCCGACACCGCCGTACATGGTTTCGAGATAACCGCCGTACACCTGGCCGTAGAAGCCATTGCCGAGGTAACCCATGTAGTTGGCTTGCAGGTCGTTAACGTAGACATTGTTCTCGACGTAGTCGCGAATATGGGTACGCACGCGCGGCAGGGTGGAGTCAGCCGGTGCGCCGTTGTAGTTAAATTTGTCGTAGTTATTGGCGAGGTTACCAAACAGGCTGCCGCTAACCAGCAGGTGATCGGTCAGTGCGTAATCAACGCTGCCCATCACGCCCAGTTGGTACATGTAGAAGCTTTCCGGCCCACCAACCGACTGATTGAGCACCGGTGCCAGATTGTAGTGAAGGCGATCTTTGCGGATAAAGAAGCCTTGTTCAGTCTCGCCAGGATCGACCGGATTCTCACGCGTCTGCTGCAGCGGCTGCTCATGACCCAGCGGGTAACCGCTCAGCGCATTGTGCAGACTGGCGACATCAGTGCGGGTGGTCACCTGCGGCATATTGAGACGCGACTCGGTGACATCTATGGTATCAATGCCGGCCGGCAGGTTGTTCATGATGATGCGATTGGCACGATCGACGCCCTCACGCGTATCGCGGTATTTCGTCTGTTCGCCAGAGACATACAGCGTACTGCCTTTGGTCTGGATGCGCGGACCGCTTAATCCGGCGTTGTACTTCAGATCGGTCAGCTGGTTGGCTACCACCGTCGGTTGCAACAGATCACCCTGCGGCTGCGGGTTATAAGCCGGTTTGGCACTATCAATGTGCGACTGGCGCAAATCGTTGAAGTTAGTGCGCACGGTCACGCCAAACATAAAGGTGTTGCCACGCTCATAGCTGGCGTTGATATCGGCCCAATCGGTCAGGCGATAAATCGCTCCCACGTTGACCTTGCTGCGCTGTTCCAGACGTCCGGCAAAGTCATCCTGATAGTCATTGCCTTCATATTCCAGCTTCAGACGTAGCGGCTGCCAGGGGGTTTGATACTCCACGCCGCCAAACAGTGCTGCCGGGCCGTGGAACATCTGGGAACCATTGATAGAACCCGCCGAGCCACCGCCGGTACGGCTACAGAAGCTATCGCTGTAGGAGCAGAACGGGTTTTTGATACTGCCGCTGTTACCGAGGTAGCCCCAGCCGATGCCCATGGTGAAATCAAACGGTCCCCAGGCTTTGGTTGCCACCAGATATTCACTGTCAAACAGGCCGGTACCGCCCAAATCACGCGATCCGACTGCCACTTCAGGCAGCCAGTAGCTCTCCTGCCACAGACGCAGCTTCACATCGAAGGCTTTGTCTTTATAACTTTGGTCGCCACTGAAGCCTTCAACTGCGCTATAGCGGCGCGTACGCACGTCAGTGTAACGCACGGTGGTTTCCAGCCATGGGAACAGCTGCAGCGAAGCAGAGTAGTAGCGATATTGATCGTTATCGCGGAAGTTCAGGCTGAATTCGCCCTCTTTCGCCATGCGTGCCGTGGGGGTCTGCATCAAACCCACGCCGCCGAAATCCGATTGTGATGGCCCGATGGGTTCCGGCCAGGTTTCCGCGTGCACCTGGCATGCCGCAGAGACAGAAGCAGCCAACAGGCTGAGAAGTAATTGTTTTTTCATCAGTCTGGAATCCGGTGTGTCAGAACAGAAAGCATGCGCGCATTCAAATCAGCTTTTCCCCACGGCAGGCTCCACGAGGTAAAGCCCAGCCAGATGATGCTGCCGGGTGCCACTTCCACGTGACGTTGATTCCAGTAGGCGACCGGCACCTGCTGCATCTGGCCCGAAGGCGAGATCACCGTGGCGAAACTGCGCTCGGCTCCTGACAGGCGATCGTGGGTATCAAGGTAATCACGCACGGTGCGACCGGGTTGCCAGCTTGCTTTGCCGGGATGTTCCAGCGCGCCGAGAATCAGCACCTGGTCAGGCTGAGGCAGCGTGTAGAGGTCGTAGCTGCCCTGTAGCGTGCGATTGGCTTCTGGACGCAGGCGTACCCAGTCAGGATCGAGTGAAGTGAACTGGCGTCCGGTAACTTGTATCGCGCTGAGCTGGTGGATTACTGCGCCAATGGTCGCTGCCAACGCATCGCCGCTTTCGGCCTGCCAGGTGCGTAAATCAGCTAGCAACTGTTGCTGATGTTGCTGTGCGACCGCCGTTGCGCCACGTTCAGCGATCACCGTACCGGGCCACCAGGTGTGCAGTGCCGGGTTGGTGACCAGCTGCGCCAGATTCTGCGCATGATCGATCTGCAGGCTGTTTTGGTTGTGCAGGTTATGCACCGTTACCTGACTATCTGCCAGTGCATAACCGGCCGTCAGCAGCGCGATGGCCGTTAACAGAGGGGAGAGTATTTTCATGATTTCGCCGGCTTCAGAATAGTGGTTTCAACTGGGAAGGCATCTGCGGCGAGCATTTGATTTGCCTGCAAAACGCTGCCATCACGGTTATCGATCCAGAAGGTGTTTTGCCATTCTGCGCCCAGGCTCTCCATGCGGACTGTCTCGATCCATACGCGACATGGCACGTGTTCGCCTGCCACATTCAGCACTGCGTCATCGCCGCGCTGAAATCGAGATACGGCGGTCGCGGCGCGCACGCGATCTTTCTCGCGCCACTGCACCACGCGGGTCCAGCTGGCGTTGTTTTGCAGATGCAGTGGATCGGCGAGCGGGTCTTGCGCCAGATTGCTGACCTCATCAAGGTTGCTGGCCAGCCCCAGTGTTTTGACGAGCCTGCCATGCTGCATCACCAGCATCGCCTTATCCTGGGTGATCCATTTCTGTTGGCCGTTTTCGTCATAACCGAGCACCACAAAAATGCGTGGCCCTTCATTAATCCGCGCATACAGGCTGGCGTAAGGGAGACTGGCAACCTGCTCATCGGTGACGGTGACATCATCCGGACCTTTCACGGCCAGCATCACGGTTTGTTCCAGGCCTTTTTGTGTTTGTGTGCAGGCCTGCAGCAGCAGGCAGAAAAGTAGCAAGGAGAGTCGGTGCACTGTGTATATCCCTGTCAAAAATAAAACCAGGCAAAAAATAACCACACGGCTGTGTGGTTATGTTTAAAGGTGCTACATCAACGCGTGGTGCTCGTTGTGGTGGTCGTTGTTGTGCCGGTATTTGCGCCGTCACCACCGCCAGCAGCAGCGATGCCGAGACCGACTAACGCGCCCAGTGCGCCGATACCCACAGCGGTCGTGGCACCGGTCGAGATTGCTCCCGCCTGCGCGCCCGCTGCAGCACCAGCTTCTTCCGGTGCGGCAATCGCAGCGGAAGAAACGGCAACGTAAAGTAAGGCTGCACCGGCAACCATCAGTTTTTTCATAACAACGTTTCCTGCATTTTTAGAAACAAATGAATGAAGGATGTACCCTAATTTCGGGCGCGTTCAGTATAGGGCAACAAATTACCAGAGTTCATCGCCAGTAAAAGAGGGTGAAAAACAGGGCTTATTCTGGTGATAAATACGGCGAATTGGCGATAGCTGCTTTTTTTAAATGAAGATTTTTCAGGTGACGGGATATTTGAGTGGTTGTGGCTGACACGGCAGCATTTTTCACTTTTGCATTAAAAAATGGTACGGAATAGGATTAATCAGATTTTCCTGAGTGTGCTTTAATTTTAATGATAGATTAATCAAATAGATGCTTATTTTGGGTGGGCGAATTAGATCCATTTTTTGATGAGTGCCATGCTATTCATTTTAAACAAACTCCGATTTTCCTTAGCGCATTTTAAGAATTATCTAACCGTAACGGGAACGCTAAATAACAAAATTGCGAGGTTTATCGCATGTTTGATAGAAATAAGGCGGCAATTAAGCCGCCTTATTCGTATCGGCAGGAAAATTAACGCCAGGATTTATAGCGGTTAATTAAGCCATTAGTGGAACTGTCGTGGCTGCTGATCTGCGATTCATTTTCCAGCTCTGGCAGAATACGGTTTGCCAGCTGTTTACCCAATTCAACACCCCATTGGTCAAAGGTGAAGATGTTGAGAATCGCGCCCTGGGTAAAGATCTTGTGTTCGTACAGCGCAATCAGTGCACCCAGGCTGAACGGGGTGATTTCACGTAGCAGGATGGAGTTGGTTGGGCGGTTACCTTCGAACACCTTGAACGGCACGATGTGAGCAACAGACTCAACGGATTTACCGGCATCGGTAAACTCTTTCTCGACCACCTCACGAGATTTACCAAACGCCAGCGCTTCGGTCTGCGCGAAGAAGTTCGACAGCAGTTTCGGATGGTGATCGGTCAGTGCGTTGTGGGTCTGCGCCGGGGCGATAAAGTCGCAAGGGATCAGTTTAGTGCCCTGATGAATCAGCTGATAAAACGCATGCTGGCCGTTGGTGCCTGGCTCGCCCCAGATAATTGGGCCGGTCTGGTAATCCACCGGGTTGCCTTCGCGATCCACGTATTTACCGTTGGACTCCATGTTGCCCTGCTGGAAGTACGCTGCGAAACGGTGCATGTACTGGTCGTAAGGCAGGATGGCTTCGGTTTCGGCACCAAAGAAGTTGTTGTACCAGATACCGATCAGTGCCAGCAGCACCGGCAGGTTTTGCTCGGCTGGCGTGTTGGCGAAGTGGTTGTCCATCGCATGTGCGCCGCTCAGCAGCTGTTCGAAATTCTCGAAGCCCACTGACAGGATGATCGACAAACCAATCGCTGACCACAGTGAATAGCGACCGCCGACCCAGTCCCAGAACTCAAACATATTGTCGGTATCGATACCGAACTCGCCCACCGCTTTACCGTTGGTCGACAGCGCAGCAAAGTGTTTGGCGACATGCTGCTGGTCGCCCGCGGTTTTCAGGAACCAGTCGCGCGCGCTGTGGGCGTTGGTCATGGTCTCCTGCGTGGTGAAGGTTTTAGACGCCACGAGGAACAGGGTGGTTTCCGGGCTGAGATCTTTCAGCGTTTCGGCAATGTGTGTGCCATCAACGTTAGAAACAAAGTGCATGTTCAGGTGATTTTTATACGGGCGCAGCGCCTCAGTCACCATGAATGGACCGAGATCCGAACCGCCGATACCGATGTTCACCACGTCGGTGATCGCTTTGCCGGTATAACCTTTCCACTCGCCGCTGATGATGCGCTCAGAGAAGCCTTTCATCTTCGCCAGCACCGCATTCACTTCTGGCATCACATCTTTGCCATCCACGATGATTGGCGTGTTGCTGCGATTACGCAAAGCAACGTGCAGCACGGCACGCTCTTCGGTGCGGTTAATCTTCTCGCCAGAGAACATGGATTTGATGGCGCCCGCCAGATCGGTCTCTTTTGCCAGCGCCTGTAACTTATCGAGGGTTTCCTGGGTGATGCGGTTTTTTGAGAAATCCACCAGCATCTGGTCATCGAAGGTGGCAGAGAATTTCGCAAAACGGTCGGCATCATCTTTAAACAGGTCGGCGATCTGCACCGATTTCATCTGGTCAAAATGCTGCTGCAGCGCTTTCCAGGCTGCGGTTTGTTTCGGATTGATATTTTTCATGGCAACACTCTTGTTGAAATAAGAACCGTCATTCCAGCCGGGCGCGTCCTGCTGGCCCAGCGTGCTAAGCATTTCTTGTGGCTGATACGCTACCGCGAACGGGTTTCAGTATGACCACAGTTGCAAACGAAGGGAAAAAATTTGTGACCGTGGCCGCAAGGTTTCAGGTTAATCCGGCGGTGATTGTCGATGTTCTGGCAAAAAAATTCCCTGTGCCGCATCAGCAAAAAGCCGCGTTTTTGCGCGCCGTTGACTACTTTAGGCGGGTGTGGCTGCCAGCGTTTGTTCTGCGATGCGCTGGCGTAATTCTAAAAAAGAATTTTCAACGTGTTGCAAGGCTGGACAGCAGCAAAATTAATCAGTATTTTGTGCCCGCGACTTGCACCTTTGGGTGCAAGCCAGAAGAGGCGCGTCGCCCAGGCAGTGTGTTTGAGGATCCGTATCCAACGACAACACATCATGGGGTGCGACGCCGAGATGGAACAACACGCGGAGTGTTGTCCTGTCGGCTGCAGGGGCTGAATCCTCTGGGTTGTCACCAGAAGCGTCCGCAGTCGGACGTTTCGCAAGGTGAAGTGCTTTTGGTGACTCATCTCCTGATCTTGTCTGTCCAATTCTGCTCTTCTCTTGTGCCAAGGCTGAAATCACCTCTTCCGTTTAACCACGGGAGAAAGCTAATCTGACACGAGGTTCGTAACATGTCTCAAAACCTGATCGTGGCAAAATTTGGCGGCACCAGCGTTGCCGATTTTGATGCCATGAACCGCAGTGCGGATGTTGTGCTCTCTGATGCCAATACCCGTTTAGTGGTGCTCTCTGCGTCTGCTGGCGTGACTAATCTGCTGGTTTCTCTGGCTGAAGGCCGGGAACTGGAGCAGCGCGCACACCTGCTGGACGAAATTCGCAACATTCAATACGCCATCATTGATCGCCTGCAATCCCCTGAAGTGATTCGCCAGGAGATTGATCGCATGCTGGAAAACATCCTGATGCTGGCGGAAGCGACTGCGCTGGCGACCTCACATGCGCTGACCGATGAGTTGGTAAGCCACGGTGAGCTGATGTCGACCCTGCTGTTCGTGGAAGTGCTGCGTGAGCGTCAGGTCAATGCCGAATGGTTTGATGTGCGTAAAGTGATGCGCACCAGCGACCGTTTTGGTCGTGCTGAGCCTGATGTTGCCACGCTGAAAGAGCTGTCCACCGCGCAACTGGCTCCACGTGTTGCAGAAGCACTGGTCGTTACTCAGGGCTTTATTGGTAGCGAAGGCAAAGGGCGCACCACCACGCTGGGACGTGGCGGCAGCGACTATACCGCAGCACTGTTGGGAGAAGCTCTGCAGGCATCGCGTGTGGATATCTGGACCGACGTGGCCGGTATCTACACCACCGATCCACGCGTGGTGCCCACCGCGAAACGCATCGAAGAAATTACCTTCGAAGAAGCGGCTGAAATGGCAATCTTCGGCGCGAAAGTGCTGCATCCGGCGACCTTGCTGCCAGCTGTGCGCAGTGACATTCCGGTGTTCGTGGGTTCGAGCAAAGATCCGGCTGCCGGTGGCACGCGCGTGTGCAATGAAACCCAGAATCCACCGCTGTTCCGTGCGCTGGCACTGCGTCGTAAGCAAACCCTGATGACGCTGCACAGCCTGAACATGCTGCACGCGCACGGCTTCCTGGCTGAAGTGTTCGCGATTCTGGCTCGCCATAACATCTCCGTCGATCTGGTCACCACGTCAGAAGTGAGCGTGGCGCTGACGCTGGATACCACCGGTTCTTCGACCACCGGTGAAAGCTTGTTGACGCAAGCACTGCTGACCGAACTCTCTTCACTGTGCCGCGTGGAAGTGGAAGAGAACCTGGCGCTGGTGGCGATTATCGGCAACAACCTGTCGAAAGCCTGCGGCGTTGGCAAAGAGGTGTTTGGTGCCCTTGAGCCGTTTAACCTGCGCATGATCTGTTACGGAGCCAGCAGCTATAACCTGTGCTTCCTGGTACCAACGCCAGACGCAGAAGAAGTGGTGCGCGCGCTGCATAAGAATCTTTTTGGTTCTTAAGGCAAATTTTTAGCGCAATCCATCAAGCCGGACCTGGTCCGGCTTTTTTATTTTATAAATTTCGTTAAACAATAAATTAAGCCAAACGGCAGCCCGCTTTCCGCACCAGTGATTTCTTGATAACCCCATGATTCATAGCTATTTACTTCGTTTTCTCTACTGGAATTGTCTTCATATCCCACTACGCTGCTAATCAGCGGTTACGTTTTAATCGCTCTTATCGATTGTCCCAATGAGAAAACATTCAATTTTTGAGGGAATGGCTATGCAAAGATTGGTTGCTGAAGGGGTAGGCACGTTTGTTCTGGTGTTAGGCGGGTGTGGCAGCGCGGTATTAGCTGCCACCTTCCCACAAGTGGGGATTGGTTTTGCGGGCGTGGCGCTGGCATTTGGTTTAACGGTGCTGGTGATGGCCTTCGCTGTAGGGCACATTTCCGGTGGCCATTTTAATCCGGCCGTCACCATAGGGTTGACGGTGGGAGGGCGTTTCCCGGCCGCTCAGGTGATCCCTTACATCATCGTGCAGTTAATCGGCGCCGCAGCCGCAGGCGGCGTGTTGTATCTGATTGCCAGCGGTAAACCCGGCTTTGATGCCGCTGCCAGCGGGTTCGCTTCGAATGGCTATGGTGAGCATTCACCGGGCGGATTTAGCCTGCATGCCGGGATGATCTGTGAAACGGTGATGACGGCAATCTTCCTGGTGGTGATCATGGGCGCGACCGATAAACGCGCACCGGCCGGTTTCGCACCGATTGCCATTGGGCTGGCGCTAACGCTGATCCACCTGGTGAGCATTCCGGTGACCAATACCTCCGTCAATCCAGCACGCAGCACCGGCGTGGCGATCTTCCAGGGCGGTTGGGCATTGCAGCAACTCTGGATGTTCTGGCTGATGCCGATTATTGGTGCGGCAATCGGTGGTGTGATCTACCGTGTTTTACTGGAAAAAGCAGAGTAATTTCTCTACAAAGCGCGGATCGACCGCAGACGATCCGCATTTTATCCTGCCAGCGACTTCCCGCCTTACGTCACGATAATGAAATGTTATGATCCCGCGTCCGTCGCTGTGGTCGTTCCCCGCGCGGCACTTCATCTGTGGCATATGAAATAAATTAAAAAATATCTAAGGAAGTCTCTCCATGCTCGCCAAGTTAACCCGCCTGTTCCCGCTCTGGGCCGTGCTGCTCTCGGTCGCGGCGTATTACTCGCCCTCGACATTCCTCGGCATTGGGCCGTGGGTCACTTACCTGCTAATGCTGATCATGTTCGGCATGGGTGTGACGCTGAATATTGATGATTTCAAACGTGTGCTGACACGTCCGGCACCGGTTATCGCCGGCACCTTTTTGCACTATCTGGTGATGCCACTCGCCGCCTGGGGCCTGGCTAAGCTATTCCACATGCCGCCGGACCTTTCAGCCGGGATGATCCTGGTGGGCAGCGTGGCCAGCGGTACTGCGTCCAACGTGATGATCTATCTGGCGAAGGGCGATGTGGCCCTGTCCGTGACCATCTCTTCAGTGTCTGCGCTGGTGGGTGTTTTCGCCACGCCGCTACTGACGCGCTTCTATGTCGATACTCACATTCAGGTCGATGTGATCGGCATGCTGCTCAGCATTATTAAAATCGTGGTTATCCCGATTGGTCTGGGTCTGATCATCCACCACTCAATGAACAGCGTGGTGCGCCGTGTCGAGCCCTATCTGCCGGCATTTTCCATGGTCTGCATTCTGCTGATTATCAGCGCAGTGGTAGCGGGTTCTCAGGGCTTTATCGGTTCTGTCGGCCTGGTGGTGATTGCGGCGGTGATCCTGCATAACGCCATCGGCCTGCTGGGCGGTTACTGGGGCGGCAAGCTGTTTGGCTTTGACGAATCCACCTGCCGCACGCTGGCACTGGAAGTGGGTATGCAGAACTCCGGTCTGGCGGCAACGCTGGGCAAACTCTACTTCTCGCCACTGGCCGCTTTGCCGGGTGCGCTGTTCTCGGTGTGGCACAACCTGTCAGGTTCGCTGCTGGCCGGTTACTGGTCGGGCAAACCGATTGAGAAGAAGCAGAAGTAATCCTGCGAGCGGGCGGCCAAAGTGCCGCCCGCTGTCTATTTACTTACGCGCTACCGAAGCAGGGAATGCGAGGAAAGGGAACAGCAGATAGGGCGCGATGAGCAAGAGAATAAAAACACCTCGCGAATAACCCGCATCATTAATCCTTCGGCTGCCACAAGACAGCAACGGCAGAATAAACAGCAGCAGCGGCACGAAAGCAATTTCGCCACTCTTCATGGCAAACAGCTGCAGGTAGAGGCAAAACCAAACCACCTGAAACACGAGGAACACCACGTAGCCTGCACGTCTTTCCAGCCCACAAAAGTTAAATGTCTTGAGAAAGCCATCTTTGATAATCGTAAAAAATCGGGTTATCAGCATCTTCCCTTCCTATGGCTACAGTTTCAGATAAGCGCGAATCCCATCCAGGAACATCTGCGTTGCCAGCATAATCAAAATCAAGCCCATTAACCGTTCCAGCGCGTTAACGCCTTTGTCACCCAACAGGCGTAAAAACAGTCCTGACATCAGCAGAATGACCACGGTAACGCCCCAGGCAATCAGCAATGCGCCAACCAAATGTGGCATCTGATTAGGATATTGATGTGACAGCAGCATCAGCGTGGCTAACAGTGACGGACCTGCGACCAGCGGAATCGCCAGCGGCACCAGAAACGGTTCTTCACCTGCAGGTAATCCGCTGGTACTGGTTTCGCCAGAGGGAAAAATCATGCGGATGGCGATGAGGAACAGGATGATGCCGCCGGAGATCGAGACGGTTTCGGTGCGCAAATTCAGGAACGCCAGAATACGTTCGCCGGTAAACAGGAACAGCAGCATGATGATCAGTGCGATCAGCATTTCACGTATCAGCACCGCACGCCGGCGCTTGGGTTCGAGATGCTTGAGCACCGACATAAAAATCGGCAGGTTGCCTAGCGGATCCATAATCAACAGCAGCAATATGGTCGCAGATATCATTTCAGTCATAGGTAAAAGCCATCCCTTGTTCCCTTCATTCTTCAACTGAGGTGCGTTGGCGGCGATGGGCTTCCGGAGCGCTGACTCGCGTAGCCGATCGAGATACTCCGAATTTCCGCCTGCCCGTACCTCGATTCATTGAGGGGAATATTAGTTGTACTGCTGAAAAAGTTGGCGCAATCGAATTAATTCACTTGCCAGAAAGCCTGCATTTTGTAGAGTTGGAGGTCGCAGGTAAACCTGATTATTACGCAGATCAACTGGATATTCCGCTTGGTCTTTTCCTCGCACCACGAAGGGCACAGTGAAAACGCCCCGGACGGACAGAAAATGAAGAATGTAGGCTTTATTGGTTGGCGTGGCATGGTCGGCTCTGTGCTGATGTCACGCATGAGTGAAGAACGCGATTTTGATGTGATCAATCCGGTCTTCTTCTCCACGTCTCAGCTTGGTCAGGCAGCACCGACATTCGGCGGCAAGTCGACCGGTGCGCTGCAGGATGCTTTTGATATCGAGGCGCTGAAGGCGCTGGATATTATTATCACCTGCCAGGGCGGTGACTACACCAGTGAAGTTTACCCTAAGCTGCGTGAAAGCGGCTGGCAGGGTTACTGGATTGATGCGGCGTCGACGCTGCGCATGAAAGATGACGCCATCATCATTCTCGATCCGGTTAACCACAATGTGATTCGTCAGGGCCTCGACAACGGTATCAAAACTTTCGTCGGCGGTAACTGCACCGTCAGCCTGATGCTGATGTCACTCGGCGGCCTGTTCGCTAACGATCTGGTGGAGTGGGCCTCTGTCGCTACTTATCAGGCGGCGTCGGGCGGCGGTGCGCGCCATATGCGTGAACTGCTGACCCAGATGGGCATGTTGCACGACCACGTGGCGAAATCCCTGCAGGATCCGGCTTCGGCGATTCTGGATATCGAACGCAGCGTCACCGATTTCACCCGTTCAGGCACTTTGCCGACCGACAACTTCGGCGTACCGCTGGCGGGCAGCCTGATTCCATGGATCGATAAGCAGCTGGATAATGGCCAGAGCCGCGAAGAGTGGAAAGGCCAGGCAGAAACCAACAAGATTCTGCGCACCAGCAGCGTGATCCCAGTGGATGGTCTGTGTGTGCGCGTCGGTGCACTGCGCTGCCATAGCCAGGCATTCACCCTGAAGCTGAAAAAAGATATCCCGCTGAATGAAATCGAGCAGCTGCTGGCTTCTCATAACGAATGGGTGAAAGTGGTGCCAAATGACCGCGAAATCACCATGCGTGAACTGACGCCAGCGGCCGTCACCGGCACGTTGACCACGCCGGTTGGTCGTCTGCGCAAACTGAACATGGGGCCGGAATACCTTTCCGCCTTTACCGTGGGCGATCAGCTGCTGTGGGGCGCGGCTGAACCGCTGCGCCGCATGTTGCGTTTGCTGATCGACTAAGCGCAGCGACAAACCAGACAGGCCGGGATTTCCCGGCCTTTTTTATGCCAACCAGGTTGCAAAACTTAACCCAAATTGCGCCTGACAAGTGATCCGCTTCCCCTTTTTGCTTGCCCGACAAGATTTTTTTGCTTTCCCCCCTGGCTTCTGCCAGCCCCAAGCTATGATTTAACAGTGATGTGCCGGTTGTTAACTGTTTTTGCTTTCCGAACTGAATGGTTGTTGTACACGGCAAAGATCTTCTCCCATGGACGGTGTCCTCTCTTGCTGGTGTACGTATGGCTCAATGAAAAGCAGCGCACCAGAGGCGGCATTGTTGTCCACTCCGGTCGCCTGCGCAAAATCATAGGAAGAAAGTCATGTCAGAGCTTCCCGATCGCCAGGCGATCAATGCCCTTTTTGCCGGGAATTATGCCGATCCCTTCTCTTTTTTGGGGATGCACCAAACTGTCGAAGGCCTTGAAGTGCGCGCGCTGCTGCCCGATGCCTCCGAAGTCTGGGTGATTGAAACCAACACCGGACGCAAATGCGCGCAGCTTAAATGTCTCGATTCACGCGGCTTCTTCTGCGGTGTGATCCCACGCCGTAAAAACCTGTTTCGCTATCAGTTGGCGGTCACCTGGCACGGCCAGCAAAACCTGATCGATGATGCCTTTCGTTTTGGCCCACTGCTTGCAGAAATGGATGCCTGGCTGCTGGCAGAAGGTACACATCTGCGCCCGTATGAAACGTTGGGGGCGCACAACGCGACCATTGACGGCGTCAGCGGCACCCGTTTCTCGGTGTGGGCACCGAACGCACGTCGCGTCTCCGTAGTGGGCGAATTCAATTTCTGGGACGGTCGTCGTCATCCGATGCGCTTCCGCCGTGAGCTGGGTATCTGGGAGCTGTTTGTGCCGGGCGCGGTGAATGGCCAGCTGTACAAATATGAAATTATTGATGCGTCAGGGCAGATGCGCATCAAAGCCGACCCGTTTGCCTTTGAAGCACAGATGCGCCCGCAAACCGCCTCGATGATCTGCGGCCTGCCGCCGAAAGTGGAGATGCAGCCGCAGCGCAAAGCCGCCAATGCTTTTGATCAGCCGATCTCGATTTACGAAGTGCATCTGGGATCCTGGCGCCGCCACACCGACAACAACTTCTGGCTGAGCTACAAAGAGCTGGCCGAACAGCTGGTGCCTTACGTCAAAGAGATGGGCTTCACCCACATTGAACTGCTGCCGATCAACGAACATCCGTTTGATGGCAGCTGGGGCTATCAGCCTCTTGGCATGTATGCACCCACACGCCGCTTTGGTACCCGCGATGAGTTCCGCCACTTTATCGCCGCAGCGCACGATGCCGGTCTCAACGTGTTACTCGATTGGGTGCCGGGCCATTTTCCCAGTGACGATTTCGGATTGGCGAAATTTGATGGCACCGAACTGTATGAGCACAGCGATCCGCGTGAAGGCTACCATCAGGACTGGAACACACTGATCTACAACTTTGGTCGCCGCGAAGTCAGTAACTATCTCTCCGGCAACGCGCTGTATTGGATGGAGCGCTTTGGCATTGATGGCCTGCGTGTGGATGCCGTGGCATCGATGATCTACCGCGATTACAGCCGCAAAGAGGGCGAATGGATCCCTAACCACTTTGGCGGGCGTGAAAATCTTGAAGCGATTTCCTTCCTGCGCCACACCAACCGCACACTGGGCCGTGCGGCACCGGGCACCATCAGCGTGGCAGAAGAGTCCACCGACTATCCGGGTGTGACACGCCCTTCTGAAGATGGCGGCCTCGGCTTCTGGTTCAAATGGAACCTCGGCTGGATGCACGACACGCTCGACTACATGAAGCTCGATCCAGTGCACCGTCGTTATCATCACAACCTGATGACCTTCGGCATGCTGTACAACTACACCGAAAACTTTGTGTTGCCGCTGTCGCATGACGAAGTGGTGCATGGCAAGCGCTCGATCCTCGATCGCATGCCCGGTGATGCCTGGCAAAAATTTGCCAACCTGCGTGCCTATTACGGCTGGATGTGGGGCTTCCCTGGTAAAAAGCTGCAGTTTATGGGCAACGAGTTTGCTCAAGGCCGCGAGTGGAATCACGATTCGAGCCTCGACTGGCATCTGCTGGAGGGCGAAGACAACTGGCACAACGGCGTACAGCGTCTGGTGCGCGATCTCAACCACAGCTATAAACACTTCACGCCATTACATCAACTGGATTTCGATGCGCAGGGCTTTGAATGGCTGGTGGTCGACGATCATGAAAACTCGGTATTTGTGTTTGCACGTCGCGATCGTGACGGCAATGAAATCATTGTTGCCAGTAACTTCACGCCGGTGGCGCGCCACGGCTACCGCTTTGGCGTCAATCAACAAGGCGGCTGGCGTGAGGTACTGAACACCGACCAACAGGATTATCACGGCAGTGATGTGCGCAATCATGGGGTGGTGCATACCGACGTGATTGAGAGCCACGGTCGGCCGCAATCGCTTAGCCTGGTCTTGCCGCCGCTGGCCACGATTTGGCTGGTGCGGGAGGGCGACTGATGCTGGAGACCGGGCAGCCGATGCCGTTGGGCGCCCATTATGATGGGCGCGGCGTAAACTTCACGCTGTTTTCCCGCCATGCCGAGCAAGTGGAGCTGTGCCTGTTTGACGCGCACGGCGTTGAACGGCGCTTTGCGCTGCCCGCGCGCAGTGGGGATATCTGGCACGGCTATTTTCCGGCATTAAAGCCCGGCCAGCGTTACGGCTATCGCGTGCACGGACCATGGGCACCGCAACAAGGACATCGTTTCAACCCGGCAAAATTACTTGTCGATCCCTGCGCGAAAGCGGTGGTGGGGGATATTCCCGACGATCCGCGTTTTAGCGGAGGTGAGCAGCAGCCGGATGAGCAGGATAACGCCGCCATTGCGCCCAAATCACTGGTGATCGCTGAAGATTTTGACTGGGATGATGAGAAACCACTGCGTACGCCGTGGGGCAAGACGGTGGTGTATGAGGCACACGTGCGCGGCTTAACCCGGCAACATCCGGAAATTCCGGAAAGGCTGCGCGGGACTTATGCGGCACTGGGCCATCCTGCTATGGTGAAGTACTTGCGCCATCTCGGTATTACCGCGCTGGAACTGCTGCCGATAGCGCACTTCGCCAGCGAGCCGCGTCTGCTACGACTCGGGCTGAGTAATTACTGGGGTTACAACCCGTTCGCGCTGTGGGCGGTGGATCCCCGCTACGCGTCCGGCGAGCAGGGTTTAACGCCCTTGCAGGAGTTTCAGCAGGCGGTGAAAGCGCTGCATGCGGCGGGTATCGAAGTGATCCTTGATGTGGTGTTCAACCACACTGCCGAGCTGGAAGAGATTGGCCCCAACATTTCACTGCGCGGCGTGGATAACGCCAGCTATTACTGGCTCGACGCGCAGGGTGAATATCAAAACTGGACCGGCTGCGGCAACACGCTCAATCTCAGCGATCCGCAGGTGATGGAATGGGCATTAGAAGCGCTGCGCTATTGGGTGCGGGACTGCCATATCGATGGCTTCCGTTTTGACCTCGCCAGCGTGCTGGGCCGTACGCCGGACTATCGGCAGGATGCGCCGCTGTTCATCGCCATTAAAGCCTGTCCGGTGCTGTCACAGGTCAAATTGATTGCTGAACCGTGGGATATCGGCCCCGGCGGCTATCAGGTGGGCAATTTTCCCGAAGGATTCGCGGAATGGAATGACCATTTCCGCGATGCCGCGCGCCGTTACTGGCTGCACGGCCAGCTCAATAATGGCGAATTTGCCCGGCGGTTTGCCGCCTCCAGCGATGTGTTCCAGCGAGAGGGACGCTTGCCGCACGCCAGTATCAATCTGATCACCGCGCATGACGGTTTTACGCTGCGCGACGTGGTGAGCTTCAACAATAAACACAATCAGGCCAATGGCGAAGACAATCGTGACGGCAGTAGCAGCAACTTCAGCCACAACCATGGCAAAGAGGGGCTACAGGTCAATTTCGATATTGTCGAACGTCGTCGGCGTAGCGTGCATGCTCTGCTGACCACGCTGCTGTTGGCGCAAGGTACACCGATGCTGCTGGCCGGGGACGAACGCGGTCACAGCCAGCACGGTAACAATAACGCGTACTGTCAGGACAACCCACTCACCTGGTTGCACTGGCATCAGGATGATTTTGGACTGGTCGACTTCACTGCCGCGTTAATCCGGCTGCGTCAGCGCATTCCTGCACTGACAGCGGATCGCTGGTGGCAGGAGGGCGATGGCAATGTGCAGTGGTTCAATGCCAGCGGCAAACCACTGGGAAATGAGGAGTGGGAACAGGGGGCGCACAGAATGCAGATCCTGCTCTCCAGCCGCTGGTTAATAACAATCAACGCCACGGAATCGGTGAGTGACCTTGCCTTACCAGACGGAGAGTGGCGTGCCATTCCTCCTTTCGCCGGGGAAGATAACCCCATCCTGACAACTGTCTGGCACGGGCCCGCACACGGCGTGTGTGTGTTCCTAAAGCAATCATAAGGAGTCAGACATGGTTAAGTTAGATAGAACAGATCCACTGATGCTGGCGCGCCAGCTCCCTACACAAACGGTGGCGTTGATCCTTGCTGGCGGGCGCGGTACGCGTCTGAAAGATCTCACCGCGAAACGCGCCAAACCTGCCGTTCATTTCGGCGGCAAGTTCCGCATCATCGACTTTGCGCTGTCGAATTGTATCAATTCGGGTATTCGGCGCATCGGCGTGATCACGCAATATCAGTCGCATACGTTAACGCAGCACATCCAGCGTGGCTGGTCGTTATTCAACGAAGAGATGAATGAATTTGTCGATTTGCTGCCGGCGCAGCAGCGTGCATCCACCGAGCATTGGTATCGCGGTACCGCCGATGCAGTTTCGCAGAACCTCGACATCATTCGCCGCTATCGAGCGCAATACATCGTGATTCTCGCCGGGGATCATATTTACAAAATGGATTACTCGCGGATGTTGCTCGATCACGCTGAACGTGGCGCGAAGTGCACCATCGCCTGCTTACCGGTGCCGCTCGCCGAAGCCACGGCGTTTGGTGTAATGGCGGTGGATGCGGACAACAACGTGGTGGATTTTGTGGAAAAACCGCCGAAGCCACCGTCAATGCCGGGCGATGACACCAAAGCGTTAGCCAGTATGGGGATCTACGTGTTCAACGCTGATTACCTCTACCAGCTATTGGAAGAGGATTTGCTAATCCCTGAATCGAGCCACGATTTCGGCAAGGATTTGCTGCCAAAAATTGTCGCCAGCGGTGAAGCCTACGCGCACTCCTTTACGTTGTCGTGCGTACAGAACGATGAAAACGCCGAGCCTTACTGGCGTGACGTCGGAACCCTGGAAGCTTACTGGCGCGCTAATCTCGATCTGGCTTCGGTCACGCCGGAACTGGATATGTACGACCACGACTGGCCAATCCGTACGCATATGGAACCCTTGCCGCCCGCCAAATTTGTGCAGGATCGCTCGGGCAGCCACGGCATGACGATGAATTCACTGGTTTCCGGCGGCTGCATTATCTCCGGTTCCGTGGTGGTGAATTCGGTGTTGTTCCCACGCGTGCGCATTAACTCGTTTTGCAATATCGACTCATCGGTGCTGTTACCGGATGTGGTGATCAATCGTTCCTGTCGTCTGCGCCGTTGCGTGATTGATCGCGCCTGCGTGATTCCGGAAGGCATGGTGATTGGTGAAAACCCTGATGAAGACAGCCGCCGTTTTTACCGTTCAGAAGAAGGCATCGTTTTGGTGACGCGCGCCATGCTGGCCAAATTGGCTGGCTGACCACGAACGCAACGAGCAAGCACACAGGCAATCGCCGCGGGGAACGCGCGCGATAACACAATAGGGGTCCAGGATGCAGGTTTTACATGTCTGTTCAGAACTTTTCCCGCTGCTGAAAACCGGCGGGTTAGCTGATGTCGTCGGCGCATTGCCTCAGGCTCAGATTGCGGGTGGTACGGATGCACGGGTATTGCTTCCCGCTTATCCGGATCTGCGTAAAGGGATTCCTGACACCGAGATCGTTGCGGAATTGCATACTTTTGCTGGCCCGGTCCGTTTATTATTTGGACAATTCAATGGAGTTGGCATTTATTTAATTGATGCGCCGGGATTGTATGAGCGTCCCGGCAGCCCTTATCACGACACATCGCAGTTTGCCTACGTGGATAACTATCTGCGTTTTGCGCTGCTGGGCTGGATGGGCGCCGAACTGGCCAGCGGGTTGGATACCTACTGGCAACCCGATGTGGTGCACGCGCATGACTGGCACGCAGGGTTAACCTGCGCTTACATCGCGGCCCGGGGTCACCCGGCAAAAACGGTGTTTACCGTGCACAATCTGGCTTATCAGGGGTTGTTCAATGCGCGCCATCTGGATGAGATCCAGATCCCGCGCAGTTTCTTCACCATGCATGGCCTGGAGTTCTACGGACAAATTTCGTACCTCAAGGCGGGATTATTTTATGCCGATCATATTACGGCAGTCAGCCCGACGTATGCTCTGGAAATCACCCGGCCAGAATTCGGTTATGGCATGGAAGCGCTGCTGGAGCAGCGGCTCAAAGAGGGCCGGCTGAGTGGCATCCTGAATGGCGTTGACCCAGGTATTTGGGACCCGGCGCACGACCTGCTGCTGACGGCGCGTTACGATCGGGAAACGCTGGAGAGCAAAGCGGAGAACAAGCGCCAATTGCAGATCGCCATGGGCCTGAAGGTGGATGACAAAGTCCCCGTATTTTGTGTCATCAGCCGTTTGACCAAACAGAAAGGGTTGGATCTGGTGCTGGAAGCGTTACCGGGGCTATTGGCGCAAGGCGGCCAGCTGGTGCTGTTGGGCCAGGGCGATGCAGAGTTACAACAAGGTTTCCTCGCTGCGGCGGCGGAACATCCAGGCAGCGTCGGCGTGCAGATCGGTTATCACGAAGCCTTCTCGCACCGTATTGTGGGTGGCGCCGATGTGATTATGGTGCCGAGCCGTTTTGAACCGTGCGGCTTAACTCAGTTGTACGGTTTGAAATACGGCACGTTGCCGCTAGTGCGCCGCACCGGCGGGCTGGCAGATACCGTGCAGGACAGTTCGCTGGAGAACCTCGCTGACGGGGTCGCAAGCGGTTTCAGTTTTGAAGACAGTAACGCCTGGTCGCTGCTGCGGGCGATTCGACGTGCTTTTGTCCTCTGGTCCCGTCCTTCTCTCTGGCGCTACGTTCAGCGGCAGGCGATGGGGATGGATTTTAGTTGGCAGGTGGCCGCACAAGCCTACCGCGATCTTTATCAACGTTTGCTGTAATCAGAGATTGGGATACTGGATATGAATGCACCTTTCACCTATGCCTCACCCACGCTAACGGTTGACGCACTGAAGCACTCAATCGCCTATAAACTGATGTTTACTATTGGTAAAGACCCGTCGATCGCCAATCAGCATGAGTGGCTTAACGCCGCCTTGCTGGCAGTGCGCGATCGTATGGTGGAACGTTGGTTGCGCTCAAGCCGTGCGCAGCTGTCGCAGGATGTGCGTCAGGTTTACTACCTGTCGATGGAGTTCCTGATGGGACGCACGCTGGGCAATGCATTGCTGGCGATGGGCATCTATGACGATCTCAATCAGGCGCTGGACGAGATGGGGCTCGACCTCAGTGAACTGATGGACGAAGAGAACGATCCGGGGCTTGGCAATGGCGGCCTGGGTCGTTTAGCGGCCTGTTTCCTCGACTCGCTCGCCACCCTCGGCTTACCGGGACGCGGTTATGGCATTCGTTATGACTACGGCATGTTCAAGCAGAATATTGTCGACGGTCAGCAGCGTGAATCGCCGGATTACTGGCTGGAATACGGCAATCCGTGGGAGTTCCAGCGCTTCAATACCCGCTACAAAGTCCGCTTTGGTGGCCGTCTGCAGCATGAAGGTGCGCGCGTACGCTGGCTGGAAACCGAAGAGATTATCGCGGCGGCTTACGATCAAATCATTCCAGGTTTCGACACCGATGCCACCAACACGCTGCGCTTGTGGAGCGCGCAGGCCAGCAATGAGATCAACCTCGGCAAGTTTAACCAGGGGGATTACTTTGCGGCGGTGGAAGATAAAAACCATTCAGAGAACGTATCGCGCGTGCTCTATCCGGATGATTCTACCGATTCTGGTCGTGAACTGCGTTTGCGTCAGGAGTATTTCCTCGTCTCCGCCACGGTGCAGGATATTTTGAGTCGCCACTGGCAAATGCATGAAACCTGGGACAACCTGGCGGATAAAATTGCTATCCATCTTAATGACACCCACCCGGTTTTAGCCATCCCTGAATTGATGCGCTTGTTGATCGACGATCACAAGTTCAGCTGGGATGACGCTTTTGAGGTCACTTGCCAGGTGTTCTCGTACACCAACCACACATTGATGAGTGAAGCGCTGGAAACCTGGCCGGTGGATATGTTCGGCAAGATTCTGCCGCGCCACCTCAGCATTGTGTTTGAAATCAACGATTACTTCCTGAAAACCATCCAGGAATACTATCCGGATGATTGGGATTTGATGTCACGCATCTCGATCATCGACGAAAATAACGGCCGTAAGGTGCGCATGGCGTGGCTGGCGGTGGTAGTGAGCCACAAGGTGAATGGCGTTTCAGAGCTGCACTCCAACCTGATGGTGCAGTCGCTGTTTGCTGATTTTGCGCGCCTGTTCCCGGGGCGATTCTGTAATAAAACCAATGGCGTGACGCCGCGTCGCTGGCTGGCGCTGGCTAACCCGGCGCTTTCTGATGTGCTGGATGAGACGATTGGTCGCACCTGGCGAACCGACCTCAGTCAGCTGAGCGATCTGACGCCACACGTTGATTATCCGGCCTTTATCGAGCAAATTTCCGACGCCAAATTCGCCAATAAAAAACGTCTGGCGGATTGGGTGGCGAAGAACATGGATATCGTGCTGGATCCGCATGCGCTGTTCGATGTGCAGATCAAACGTATCCATGAATATAAGCGTCAGCTGCTTAACGTACTGCACGTCATCACCCGTTATAACCGCATCAAAGCCGATCCCACCGCGGATTGGGTGCCACGCGTCAATATCTTCGCCGGTAAAGCCGCATCGGCCTATTACGTGGCGAAGCACATCATCCATCTGATCAACGATGTTGCCAACGTGATCAACAACGATCCGCAGGTGAAGAACAAGCTGAAGGTGGTGTTTATTCCTAACTACAGCGTGAGCCTGGCGCAGATCATTATTCCGGCGGCGGATCTCTCCGAGCAGATCTCTACAGCGGGTACTGAGGCGTCCGGCACCAGTAACATGAAGTTTGCCCTCAATGGCGCGTTGACCATCGGCACGCTGGATGGTGCGAACGTCGAGATGCGCGAGCATGTGGGTGCGGAGAATATCTTTATCTTCGGCAACACCACTCCGCAGGTCGAGCAGTTGCACAAGGATGGCTACAACCCGCGTAAATATTATGAGGAAGATGCCGAGCTGCACCAGGCGCTAACGCAAATTGCCAGTGGTGCATTCAGCCCGGGAGAGCCAGGTCGCTATCGCAATCTGTTTGATGCGCTGGTGAACTTCGGCGATCACTATCAGCTGCTGGCCGATTATCGCAGCTATGTGGATGCGCAGGATAAGGTGGACAAGCTTTATCGTCAGCCGGATGAGTGGCAGCGCCGTGCGGCATTGAATATCGCCAACATGGGCTACTTCTCAGCAGACAGGACGATCCAGGAGTACGCGGACGAGATTTGGCACATTTCGCCGGTGAGATTGTAAGGTATGAAATGGGTCGCCATTAAAGGCGACCCTGAACGCAATGGATGAGATTTTCGAAGGGTGCGCTTTTATGCGCACCTGTAAAGCATTACTTGAGAGTGATGCTTTTCACGATCGCATCAGCATCGCTCTGCGCCTGCTGCTGATTGTCGGCTGGAAGAGTGATCTGCAGGGTCAGCAATTTGCCATCCACTTTTGCCAGAATCACGGAAGACCATGAGGTTTGGTTGTTGGCCGAAATCACGGTATCCAACTGCTGAGCTGGCTGATCTTTCAGCGTCACCGCTTTGTTAGAAACGACCTGCAACTGCGGATCGCGACCGCGTTGCTGCTGTTCCAGACGCTGTGACAAGGCATCCAGCGCTTCGTTGGTCGGATCGCCCGCAATCACAATAATCGCGCGCTGGCCGGTTTCATCGGCGTACACATGCATATTGGTAGATTCAGAACCGAGTTTACCGCTTTTATCAGACATGCCCGCCGGCAGACTGAAGCTCAGTTTGCCGTCCATCAGGTTCACCGTCTGGGCTGACTGGCTGGCGCTGGCACCGTTGCTGCCTGCCGCCGCATCTTCTTTCTTCTGATCACAGGCCGCAAGACCTAACACCAACAAACCAATACCCGCATATTTCACTAAGTTACGCATTCTTTTCCCTTTGATGATTCCAGTCAGGTGCTTTCTACCCGGTATAAAAACGGAATCGGCGGTCAAAAGCAACCGCCGGTTTGTCAGGAAATCTTAGCGCGCTGCGGCGTTTCGTCTATGTGCAATTAGCCGAAATTGATCTGACGCTGTGTCGAGCGCTCTGCCAGACGTTTTAGCAGGCTGTTCAGCAACACACCGTAAGCAGGCAGGAAGAAAATCATGCAGATTAGCACTTTGAAGCTGTAATCCACCAGTGCGATCTCCACCCAATGCGCGGCCATGAACGGGTCCGGGCTCTTGTAGAAGGCGATGAAAAAGAAGGCCAGCGTATCGCTGATATTGCCGAGGAACATGGCTGCAGCAGGGGCGATCCACCACTGCGGTAAACGACGCAAACGGTTAAAAACGTGGACATCCAGAATCTGACCGAGCGCATAGGCCATAAAGCTGGCACTGGCGATACGTGCGACAAACAGATTCACCTGTTCCAGCGATGCCCATCCCTGCCATTCGCCCTGGTAAAACACACAGGACACCACGTAAGAGATAAACAGCGCCGGGATCATCACCGCCAAAATAATACGACGGGCTAACGGCGCGCCAAAGATGCGCACGGTGAGATCGGTAGCGAGGAAGATAAATGGAAAGCTAAAGGCACCCCAGGTGGTGTGGAAGCCGAAGATGGAAACCGGCAGCTGGACCAGATAGTTACTGGAAGTGATCACCAGCAGATGGAATAGGGAAAGCCAAAACAGCGCATGCATGCGCTGACGTGCAGAGAAATCAATCATGTCTGACCTTTTTGAGTAATGGGGTGAGGGAACCCAACAATCCTCTTCATACTTCGCGTTGTCGCTTCGTTGGCTACGTTCGCGTACCCCAGCCACTTAGTTATGTAAGCTCCTGGGGATACACGCACTTGCCGCCTTGCTAAAACGTGAATTATTTCGAGGATTAAGCAATTTGGTAAAAAAACGGCGGCATCTTAGCGCGTTGCGCAATTAATGCAATGGTTAATTTTAACGCAATCGTTATCGCCTTGCGCTGTGCATTTAGCGCGCTAGAATGAGCGCCCATCTTGAATGAAGACAGAGAATCATGAGCGATCCCTTTTCTGCGCCGGACCACAAGCTTGATGCCCTTGGCCTGCGCTGCCCTGAGCCGGTAATGATGGTGCGCAAAACCGTGCGCACCATGCAGGCGGGCGAAACCTTACTGATCATTGCCGATGATCCGGCCACCACGCGTGATATTCCCGGTTTTTGCCGCTTTATGGAACATCAGTTGCTGGCACAGCAGACGGAAACGCTGCCGTACCAGTATCTGATTCAGAAGGGCACGGCTTAACGCTGTCGCAGCAATCGCAAAGCGTTGGCTGTGACCAGCGCTGTTGCACCTGAATCTGCCAGCACCGCCAGCCACAAACCGGTGAAACCGAGCAGTGTGGTGATCAGGAAAATGCCTTTCAGCCCCAGCGCTATCGCGATGTTTTGACGGATGATGGCGCGCGTGCGACGGGCCAGTGCGATAGTGCGTGGCAGAATTGCCAGACGGTTTTGTGTCAGCGCGGCGTCGGCGGCTTCCAGCGCGACATCGGTGCCGCTGCCCATGGCAATGCCAATCGTGGCCGCTTTCATCGCCGGGGCGTCGTTAATGCCATCGCCTACCATCGCCAGCGGCTGCTGCTCCTCCAGTTTGCGCACCATCTCCACTTTATCGGCAGGCAACAAGCCGGCGCGATAATCGATGTTGAGTTGCGTCGCCATCGACGCCGCCGCACGCGGGTTATCACCGGTCAACATCAGGCTATTAATGCCCAGCGCTTGCAACTGTGCCAGCGCCGTGACGGCTTCCTCGCGTAGCTGATCCTGCAACGCCAGGGTGCCGATGACGGTCTCATCCTGTAACAGCACCACCACAGTTTTACCTTGAGCTTCCCGTTGCGCGATCGCCTGCTGCTGATCGACCGTGAGCGTGCTGGCATCACGTGGTGCCAGCAGCTGATAGGTCACGCCATCAATCTGCGCACGGATGCCGCTGCCAGCCAGCGTTTGCTGCTGCCGGGCGCGCGGTAGCCTGAGCTGGCGCTTTTCGGCCTCACGCACGATGGCGATCGCCAATGGATGGCTGGAACTTTGCTCCACTGCCGCCGCAATGCTCAGCAGTGCATTTGCTTCCATCGCACTGAAAGATTCGACCTCGGTCACCTGCGGTTTACCCAGTGTGAGGGTACCGGTTTTATCGAATGCGATGGTCTGGATGCGGCTGAGACGTTCCAGCGCGGCGCCACCTTTGATCAGGGCGCCCTGTCGCGCGGCCGCCGCTAAGCCAGAGGTGATTGCAGCGGGGGTAGAAATCACCAGCGCACAAGGGCAACCAATTAACAGCAGCGTCAGGCCTTTATAAATCCATGGCAACCACGCTACCCCCGCTAACATTGGCGGCAGCACCATCACGAACAGCGCCAGCAGCATAATGGCAGGCGTATAAATGCGGCTGAAGCGATCGATAAAGCGCTCAACCGGTGCACGGTGGCTTTCAGCTTCTTCGATGAGCTGCAGGATGCGATCAATCGCGCTCTGGCCAGGTTCGGAGATGACTTTCAGCGTGACCAGGCGATCCACGCTGGTGGCGCCAGCCATCACCGTTTCGCCCGGCTGACGGGCAACCGGCACGGACTCGCCCGTCAGCGCACTTTCATCAAAACTGGCGCTCTGGTTCAGCAGCTCGCCATCGGCCGGCAAACGACCGCCAGCCGCGACTTCAATCGTATCGCCAGGATGCAAGTCAGCCAGCGCCACCTGCTCGCGCTGCGTGCCTTTCAAACGCGTAGCAGTATCGGGGCGCAGTGCCATTAACGCCGTCACACCGCGTCGTGCGCGAGAAGCTGCAAATGACTCCAGCCGTTCACCCAGTTGGAACAGCAACAGCACCATCGCGGCTTCGGCATGTGCGCCAATCACCAACGCACCTGTGGCGGCAAGGGTCATCAGGGTTTCGATACTGAAGGGTGAACCGCCTCGCAGCAGTTTCCACGCGCTGAATGCAATCGGAGCCAGGCCGATCAGCGTGGTCATCACAAACAGGCGATCGCCCCATACCGGAGAAACCTGGCTCAGCAGCCAACTGGCAAGCATCAGCAGCGCCAGTAACAGCAAACCGGCATTTTCCTGCCAGCGGCGTTGCGGTGCGGGCTGAGATTGCGGATCGTTTGAGGTCAGGGTAAAACCGACATTTTTGACGGCCTGTTCGATGGCCGGGCGAATATCCTGGTCGGCATCCACCACCAGTTTTTCACTGGCAAAAATCACGCGAGCGGTGCGCACCTGCGCCAGCTGTTGTACAGCACTTTCAATTTTTCGCGCGCAGCTGGGGCAATCCATTCCGGCAATCTGCCAGCGGAATTGATGAGATGTGGATGAGGGCCTGTCGCTTTCGGCGTCGCTTTCGCCGCCGGGACTGCCGCTGTCGTTGTCACAGCAACCGCAACCACTTTCTGGTGTGGCGGGGAGGGCGGCTGAGATTTTCAGCGTCGTAGGTGAAACGCTGCGAATGGCGCACAGCGGCTGGGTTTTGCTGTGGGATTTTCCACAACGGCATGAATGAGAATGGGCGTGCATAGAGCCTCCGGGATCAATGCGGGCCACTGCCCGCATCCCGAATGCTACACTCTGGAGTCAACTCCAGAGTCAAGCAAAAGGTCATCTTTTCTTCAATACAGCCACAGCGAACGCACAATCATAAAGTGGCCGGCAAAGTAGCAAGCGGCAACAATGGCGCTATCGGCACTGAAACGGCGGCGATAATGGGTGATAAACCAGATAATGTTGCCTAACAGCAGCAGTCCGGCGCCAACCAATAGTGAGAAGCTGTAATCCGTTGGGCGGAAGAAGTAATTCTCTGCCGCCATCCAGTTCATCACCAGTGTCATCCCAATTAGGGTACAGATCGGCCAGCGCAAATCCTCCAGCTTCGACCAGATAATGCCAATCACCACCACCCCAATCACCAGCAGCGTGACCGGAATCGGCCAGAAGAAACTCATGGTCATGTGGGCAGCAAAGCTGATGGTGTAGAGCAGATGTGACAAGAAGAATGCACCCAGTGCATAGAGCATTTGCTGGCGAGGCAGTAACGTCAGTGCATCACCGACCAGAGTGGCAATCAGGCCAGCCAGGATCAGATAGTCGGTGGTATTCAGTGTGGGTGCTTGCCATGCCCAGGCGACCAGCAACAGCAAGGTAACGGGTTTGAACAGCCAGCGTTGCCACTGCGGGCCGCGGTATGAAGCATCAACGTACAGCCAACCGGAAAAAAGTACGGCAAGGAAAGACCAAAGCATGTTTTCTCCCTTTTCTGAACGTGCTGTCCAGAGTCATGAATTTTCCCAAAATCGCGATCTCAGTGTAAGTTACCGGCGACGAATGTGACAATCGGTCAACTCTGGTTGTATGCTTTGTCGTCTTTTACTGTTCCGACATTAACGCAAAGTGCGAGAGAAAACATGAGCAAACCACCGCTAATCTTTTTCATCGTTCTGGCGATTATTGCCGTATTGGCGACCCGTCAGTTTATTAAGCAACGCCGTGAAACCGCGGTAAATGATGCTTCACCGATTCGCTCACTGAGCGTAGAAGTGAAAACCAAACGTGAGTTCCCTTCCCCCAATCGCCGTTCGCGCCAGCGTGAAGAGATTGTGGCTGAAGATATGAAGTACGAAGCCTGGTTTCATCCACTCAATGGGGCGAGTGATATCAAGGTGGTGGTGAGCGCCGATGACTATCATCATATCGATAAGGGCGCGAAGGGAGAGTTGAAAATGCAGGGCAGTCGCTTTGTCAGTTTCACGCCTGCGCAATAAAACGGGCCGCTGCAGCGGCCCGTATCGTTACATCTTCGGGTAATGCTTTTTCTGCCACGCCAGCAGTTCAAACACACCAAAAAAGAAAATCTTCGCTTGCGTGACGCCACTGAGTTTTGGCGCCTCTTTCGGCTGAGTCGCGCGCAGCAGAACCAGCTGCAAGCCGTGCATGATCACCATGAAGAACAGTGCCACATGCACAAAGTAGCGCAGCGGTGTCGGGAAAGGATGCACCAGATTGAGCAGCAGAAATGCCCAGACGCAAATCATCAGTAATCGTCCCAGATTAAGCCACATCGTGCGTCTCCTGTTGGCGTTGATAAAGGCGATATGCCACCTGACCGGCAATTTTTTCGCGATATAAATCCCAGTTAGCGGGCGCCACTGGCGTGCCGTGCTCCACTTCACTTTCGACGTAAATCAGTGCGTTCTCCGCCAGCCAGCCATTGTTTTCCAGCAGCGTCAGCGTCTCCAGTAGCAAGCCTTTGCGGAATGGCGGATCAACAAACACCACATCGAACGGCTCTCCGGGTTGGCTTAACCACTGCAGCGTATTGGTCTGCACGACGTTGCCTTGCGTCGCACGCAGGGTTTGCAGATTCTGCGACAGCTGTTGGGCGACGGAACGTTCCATCTCAAGCAGCGTAGCAGACGCCGCATAGCGTGACAGTGCTTCCAGGCCGAGCGCACCGCTACCGGCGAAGCAATCGAGACAACGCGCTTCCTGAATATCCGGCGCTAACCAGTTAAACAGGGTTTCACGCACGCGATCGGTGGTGGGACGCAGGCCTGCGCTATCCGGCACCGGTAATTTGCGGCCGCGCCACTGTCCGCCAATGATACGAATCTGGCCAGCAGCGCCGCTGCTGCGGGGGGATTTACTCATTTTGCTCACAACTCGTCATAATTTGTTGCGTAGTTTAACGGGCGTGGCAGGCAGAAGAAACGTAAAAAAGGGTGCTGTGGTGCGCTGGCTGGAAAGTGTTAGACTACTGAGTTGATATGGCGCGCGTAATTGCCTGATTTTTACGCCGCTCACGAACAAAAAATTGAATTTTTTATCCCCTGGGAACAGCGTGCTACCGGGAATAAGCCATCGAGGAGTGTGGTTACACAATGGCAAAAGAGAAAAAACGTGGCTTTTTTTCCTGGCTAGGCTTTGGCAAAGAAGAAGAGAAGCAGCAGCCTGCGGAAGAGCAGCAACCGGCCGAAGCGGCGCAACAGCCGATCGCTGAAGAGAGCGCGTTAGCAAGCGCCGAAGCGCAGGCGGAAGAGACGGTTGCCGTCACTGAGCACGTAGCCGAAGAACAACGGGCACAGCCGGAAGCGGTGGTGTCCAAGCCGATCACGGCAATTGAAGAGGAAGTGCTACCGGAGGAGGAAATCCATCCGGACGTAGCACCTGTCGAAGAAGAGCCTCAGGCAGAAGAACTGATTGTTGAAGCGCCTGCTGCGCAGCACGAGCCGGAGATCGAAGAAGCAGTCGTTGAGCCAGTGATTGCGCAGCACGAGCCAGAGATCGAAGAAGCGGTCGTTGAGCCAGTGATTGCGAAGCACGAGCCAGAGATCGAAGAAGCGGTCGTTGAGCCAGTGGTTGCGCAGCATGAGCCAGAGATCGAAGAAGCGTCCGTTGCGCCAGTAGTTGCGCAGCATGAGCCGGAAATCGAAGAAGCAGCCGTTGAATCGGAAGACGACGCGTTAAGCGACGAAGAACTTGAAGCCTTGGCGTTGGCCGAAACCTATGCGGAAGACGCTGAAGCCGAAGCGCAGGATACCGTCAGCGATTTACCGCTGGCCGCAGCGCCGCTGGTCACGCAGGAGCAGGATCGTCCGACCAAAGAGGGCTTCTTTGCTCGCCTCAAGCGCAGCCTGGTCAAAACCCGAGAAAACCTCGGTTCCGGTTTTGTTAGCCTGTTCCGCGGCAAAAAAATCGATGATGACCTGTTTGAAGAGCTGGAAGAGCAGTTGCTGATTGCTGATGTGGGTGTAGAGACCACGCGCCGCATCATCACCAATTTGACGCAGCAGGCTAACCGCAAGCAGTTGCGTGATGCTGAAGCACTTTACGGCCTGCTGAAAAGTGAAATGGCCGGCATTCTGGAAAAAGTGGATCAGCCACTGGATGTGGGCGGCAAAGCGCCATTTGTTATCCTGATGGTAGGCGTCAACGGTGTGGGTAAAACCACCACTATCGGTAAGCTGGCGCGTCAATATCAGGCTCAGGGCAAATCAGTGATGTTGGCGGCGGGTGATACCTTCCGTGCAGCAGCAGTGGAACAGCTTCAGGTCTGGGGTCAGCGTAACAACATTCCTGTGGTGGCTCAGCATACGGGTGCTGACTCGGCTTCCGTTATCTTCGACGCCATTCAGGCCGCGAAGTCACGCAACGTCGATGTACTCATTGCAGATACCGCTGGTCGCCTGCAGAACAAAGCCCATCTGATGGAAGAGCTGAAAAAAATCACCCGCGTGATGAAAAAGCTGGATGAGGATGCACCACATGAAGTGATGTTAACCCTCGATGCCAGCACCGGGCAAAACGCCGTTAGCCAGGCCAAACTGTTCCATGAAGCGGTGGGACTGACAGGCATCACGCTGACCAAGCTCGACGGCACCGCCAAAGGTGGTGTGATCTTCTCGGTTGCCGATCAGTTTGGCATTCCGATTCGTTATATCGGTGTCGGGGAAGGCATCGAGGATTTACGGCCGTTTAAGGCCGCAGACTTTATTGAGGCACTGTTTGCCCGAGAGGAATGATTGGGATGATTCGCTTTGAAGAGGTCAGTAAAGCATACCTGGGAGGACGTCAGGCGCTGCAGGGAGTGGATTTCCATCTTCGCCCCGGCGAAATGGCATTCCTGACCGGCCACTCCGGTGCAGGGAAAAGTACCTTGCTGAAGCTGATTTGTGGCATTGAGCGCCCGAGCGCCGGGCAAATCTGGTTTAGTGGCCACGATATTTCACGTCTGCGTCGCAGCGAAGTGCCTTTCCTGCGACGTCAGATCGGGATGATTTTCCAGGATCACCACTTGCTGATGGATCGTTCGGTCTATGACAACGTGGCGATTCCACTGATCATTTCCGGCGCCAGCGGTGAGGATATTCGTCGCCGTGTATCGGCAGCGCTGGATAAAGTCGGCTTGCTCGACAAAGCGAAGAGTTATCCGATCCAGCTTTCTGGTGGTGAACAGCAACGTGTGGGTATTGCCCGCGCGGTGGTGAACAAACCTGCGGTGCTGCTGGCGGACGAACCCACCGGTAATCTGGATGATGCCCTGTCAGAAGACATTCTGCGCCTGTTTGAAGAGTTCAATCGCGTTGGTGTGACCGTCTTAATGGCGACGCACGACACCGGGCTGATTGCCCGCCGCAATTACCGCTTGATGACGCTGAATCAGGGACGCCTGCACGGAGGCCATGATGGTCAATAAACGCAATAAGCGCCCAGCGGCGCCGAAGGCGGCGAAGGCGCCTTCAAAAAGTAAGGCTCTGAAAGGCGGCTGGCAGGAGCAGTGGCGCTATGCGCTGCGCGGTACGCTCTCGGATATGTGGCGTCAGCCGCTGGCCACGCTGCTGACCGTGATGGTGATTGCCATCTCGCTGACGCTGCCGAGCGTCTGCTATATGGTGTGGAAAAACGTCAGCCAGGCGGCGACGCAGTGGTATCCGGCACCGCAGTTGACGGTGTATCTGGATAAAGCGCTGGATGATACGGCGGCTGAGAATGTCGCTGCTGAGCTGAAAAAGTTAGATGGCGTGGATAACGTCAACTATCTGACGCGCGAAGAAGCGCTGAATGAGTTCCGTAACTGGTCTGGTTTTGGCGGCTCGATGGATATGCTGGAGCAAAACCCGCTGCCTGCCGTGGCCATCATCACGCCGAAACTGAATTTCCAGAATTCAGACACCATGGCTAACCTGCGCGACCGCGTGTCGAAAGTGCAGGGTGTGGATGAAGTGCGCATGGATGACAGCTGGTTTGCCCGTTTAGCGGCGTTAACCGGGCTTGTAGGGCAAATTGCTTCGATGATTGGTCTGCTGATGGTGGTGGCGGTGTTCCTGGTGATTGGTAACAGCGTGCGCCTGAGCATCTTTGCCCGTCGCGATACCATTAACGTGCAAAAGCTGATTGGTGCCACCGACGGCTTTATCTTGCGTCCGTTCCTGTATGGCGGCGCGCTGTTAGGTTTCAGTGGTGCAGTGCTTTCACTGCTGCTGTCCGAAGTGCTGGTACTGCGTCTGCAATCAGTCGTAGCGCAGGTGGCGACGGTGTTTGGCACCACCTTTGTTCTTGAAGGTTTTTCCTGGGACGAAGGGCTGCTACTGCTGCTCATCGCCGCCATTATTGGCTGGGTTGCCGCATGGTTAGCCACTGTACAACATTTACGCCGATTTACGCCGCAGTAACCAACAGCAACGTTTTTTGATATACTCTTCCTCTGCTGCCGACGATCTGGGAGCAGAGGAATCTTCCTATTTTCCCCGCCGTCATCTGTGTGTAAAATATTCACTGCTAATATTGAACTTGTGGATAACTTTGTCGTCCAAGTAGCACAGATTGCTTTTGGTTTTTTCGCGACGTTGACATAATGTAACGTCTGCGCAAAATACCGCGCAGCAAGTCCATTGAATTTGTGAGGGTTTGAATGACCAAAGAAATGCAAACTTTAGCGATTGCGCCTCTGGGTAACCTGGAATCTTATGTCCGGGCTGCCAACAACTGGCCGGTGTTAACGGCAGAAGAGGAGAAGGCATTAGCGGAGAAACTGCATTACCAGGGCGATCTGGATGCAGCTAAGACGCTGATCCTGTCTCACCTGCGCTTTGTTGTTCATATTGCTCGTAACTACTCCGGTTACGGCCTGCCACAGGCGGACCTGATTCAGGAAGGTAACATCGGCCTGATGAAGGCGGTGCGTCGCTTCAACCCTGAAGTTGGCGTGCGTCTGGTGTCATTTGCCGTGCACTGGATCAAAGCAGAGATTCACGAATACGTGCTGCGTAACTGGCGTATCGTGAAAGTCGCGACCACGAAAGCCCAGCGCAAGCTGTTCTTTAATCTGCGTAAAAGCAAACAGCGTCTTGGTTGGTTTAATCAGGATGAAGTGGAGATGGTTGCGCGCGAGTTGGGCGTGAGCAGTAAAGATGTCCTCGAGATGGAATCTCGTATGGCCGCGCAGGATATGACTTTCGACATGTCTTCGGATGACGAAGCTGGCGAAGGTAAGCCGATGGCACCGGTACTCTATCTGCAGGATAAAACCTCAGACTTTGCCGACGGCATTGAAGAGGATAACTGGGATGCGCACGCTGCTGATAAGCTGAGCGATGCCATGCTGAGCCTTGATGAGCGCAGCCAGCACATCATCCGCGCCCGTTGGCTGGATGATGAGAACAAAACCACGCTGCAGGAGTTGGCCGACAAATATGGCGTCTCTGCAGAGCGTGTGCGTCAGCTGGAAAAGAACGCCATGAAGAAACTGCGTATGGCGATTGAAGCCTGAGAACCATCAGGTGAAAAACGGGGCGACTTTATAGTCGCCCTTTTTATTTGCCCGCAGTCCGTAGCCGCGCAATGTATTGCGCATCAGTCACCAACCCTGGCGCTTCAGGACAGCGCGATAAATCGCGCCGTTACGTGTCCGCAATAATTAGCGCACCCAGCCATCGGCCTGCGTGCGAAAACCACAGGCCTGCATAAAGGCCGCGCGCACACTCTGATCGTCGTCGCCGTCATCGGCTACCCACCAATCTGCCAGCGCGCGATTCTGTGCGATAGTCTCTTCCAGCAAATATTGCCCGACTCCACGGCGGCGCGTCACTTCGCGCACGGTGAGGTGTGAAATCTTCCCCTGCGTGCCACAAATCTCCAGCTGCAACCCGCCCAACAGACGATCGTTAAACCTTGCCGCATACAAGCGCTGCGTCTCGCTTAATGCAGCCTCAAGTTGCGAAATATCGATCTGCGACCAGACTTTAGCTAAATCCAACCGATCCTGCGGCGTGAGTGCGGTGATTCGCTGAATAGTGAGCTTCATTACCCTTACCTGTACTGCCAGAAAGGCCATAGTGTAGCGAATTTAGACAGTCAGCGTGCTGTCACTTTTTTGCGATAAAAATAGGTCAAATGCCAGCCGCTTTGCCAGGATTGTGGAGGAAGTCATCAATGTTAGCTGAAAAAGCCAGCATAACGCGCTGGCATTTTGGCTAAAAACCGGCCATAAAAACCAGATGATTCTGCTGTGCAACGCGACTAATACTGAATATGTCAGTTGATTTACAGAAGAAAGTTCCTGTTTAATAACCTGAAAAATAAAGCCTTATTACCAATAAATGCCAGAAAAGAGCGCTAACTCATTATTCTTGAATCAGTTTTCCTCTTTGACTGGCAGAAAATAAACCAAACACAACGACACACGACACAACAGATGGGGAAGTTCGCATGAAAATGAGTAAAGGACGCGCATTACTGGCGGGTTGCGTTGCGCTGGCGCTGAGCCACGCGGCACTGGCGAAAGATATCAAGATTGCCATCGTTGGCGCAGCAACTGGTCCGGTTGCACAATACGGTGATATGCAGTTCACCGGTGCAGCGCAAGCCATTAAGGACATCAACGCCAAAGGTGGCGTGAACGGTGACAAACTGGTTGGCGTGGAATATGACGACGCCTGTGACCCGAAACAAGCGGTTGCAGTGGCCAACAAAGTGGTTAACGACGGCATCAAGTATGTGATCGGCCACCTGTGCTCCTCTTCTACTCAGCCTGCTTCCGACATCTATAACGATGAAGGCATTCTGATGATCACCCCAGCGGCAACCGCACCAGAGCTGACCGCGCGTGGCTATGCGGATGTGCTGCGTACTACCGGTCTGGATTCCGATCAGGGTCCAACCGCTGCAACTTACATTCTCAATGAGATCAAACCAAAACGTATCGCTGTGGTGCATGACAAGCAGCAGTACGGTCAGGGACTGGCCGAATCGGTGCAGAAAACCCTGAAAGCCAAAGGCGGCAATGTGGTGTTGTTCGAAGGTATCACCGCGGGCGATAAAGATTTCTCTACGCTGATTGCGCGTCTGAAGAAAGAAAACGTCGATTTCGTTTACTACGGCGGCTACTACCCAGAGCTGGGCCAGATTTTGCGTCAGGCAAAATCAGCCGGTTTGACTGCTGGCTTCATGGGCCCAGAGGGCGTGGGCAACGCCTCACTGTCTAACATCGCCGGTGATGCTTCTGAAGGTCTGTATGTGACCCTGCCGAAGCGTTATGACCAGCTGCCAGAGAACAAGGCCATCGTTGACGCGATCAAAACCAACACGGCCTCAAACCGCAAAGATCCAACCGGTCCGTTCGTCTGGACGACTTATGCCGCGATTCAGTCACTGGTGGCCGGTATCGAGCGCAGTAAGAGCGATGAGCCTGATGCGATTGCTAAGAATCTAAAAGAAGGCGCTGCAGTGCCAACCGTGATGGGCAACCTGAACTGGGATCAGAAAGGCGACCTGAAAGGCTTCGAATTTGGTGTCTTCAAATGGCACAAAGACGGTTCTTCTACCGCTGTTAAGTAATTCCCAAGCTTAAATAGATTGGCCCTCTCTCTTGCCGGAGAGGGCTGGGAGAGGGACAGCGCACACGACTCTCATGACGCGCGCTGCTGTTCCCTCACCCTAACCCTCTGCCAAAAGGGAGAGGGGATTTTTAGTCCACATGCAGGTCCTCACTATGTCCGAGCAGTTTCTCTATTTCATTCAGCAGATGTTCAACGGGGTCACCCTCGGGAGCACTTACGCGCTGATCGCCATTGGTTACACCATGGTTTACGGCATCATCGGCATGATCAACTTCGCCCATGGCGAGGTGTATATGATCGGCAGTTATGTCTCCTTTATTGTGATTGCCGCCCTGATGATGATGGGTATCGATACCACGTGGCTGATGATTGCCGCCGGGTTCGTGATGGCGGTGATCATCTCCAGCGCCTACGGCTGGAGCATTGAGCGCGTGGCGTATAAACCCGTGCGCTCCTCTAAGCGCTTAATCGCGCTGATTTCGGCTATTGGGATGTCGATCTTTCTGCAGAACTACGTCAGTCTGACGCAAGGTTCGCGTGATCTGGCGTTGCCAAGCCTGATTACCGGCCAGTGGACGCTGGGCGAGAGCAACGGCTTTGCTGCCACGCTCTCCACCATGCAGCTGGTGATTTGGGTCGTGACCTTCCTCACGATGCTGGCCCTGACGCTGTTTATTCGTTATTCACGTATGGGCCGCGCCTGCCGCGCCTGTGCGGAAGACCTGAAAATGGCCAGTCTGCTGGGGATTAACACTGACCGCGTGATTTCACTGACCTTCATTATTGGTGCGGCGATGGCGGCGGTGGCGGGCGTGCTGCTCGGCCAGTTCTACGGCTCCATTAACCCGTTCATCGGCTTTATGGCCGGGATGAAGGCGTTTACCGCTGCGGTATTAGGCGGCATCGGCAGTATTCCTGGCGCGATGATTGGTGGTCTGGTGCTCGGTATCGCTGAAGCGCTGACCTCGGCGTATCTGTCGACCGAATACAAAGATGTAGTGTCATTCGCACTGCTGATTGTGGTGCTGCTGGTGATGCCTACCGGCATTCTGGGCCGCCCGGAGGTAGAGAAAGTATGAAACGCCTCGGTCTGGTCAATGCCGTGATTTCAACGGTGATGTTACTGATTCTCGCCACTTTCTTTATGGGCGTCCGTCTTGATCTTGATGGCACCAAACTGGTGGTGGCTAACGCTGGCGCGGCGCGCTGGAACTGGATTTTCATCGGCTGTGCGGTGGTTTTTGTCTTCCAGCTGCTGCGCCCGCTGTTCCATGGAAAGTTCAAACGCAGCGGTAAAGGCTTTGTGCTGCCGGGCTTCGATGGTTCGACGCCAAAGCAAAAGCTGGTGATGGCGCTGTTGATTGTTGCTGCGGTGCTGTGGCCGTTTCTGGTGTCGCGCGGCAGTGTCGATATCGCAACATTAACGCTGATCTACGTGATGCTCGGTCTCGGCCTCAACGTGGTGGTCGGCCTGTCTGGTTTGCTGGTGCTGGGCTACGGTGGTTTCTATGCCATCGGCGCTTACACCTTTGCGCTGCTCAATCACTATTACGGTTTTGGTTTCTGGGAAAGCCTGCCGCTGGCGGGGATTGTCGCCGGTGCGTTTGGCCTGATGCTCGGCTTCCCGGTACTGCGCCTGCGCGGTGACTATCTGGCGATTGTGACGCTCGGCTTCGGTGAGATCGTGCGTATTCTGCTGCTCAACAGCACCTCTATTACCGGCGGTCCAAACGGTATCGCGCAGATTCCTAAACCAAGCCTGTTTGGCATTGAGTTTGGACGTCGTGTCAGTGAAGGCGGCTGGACCACTTTCCATGAGCTGACGGGCCTGCAGTACGATCCGAATCATCGTGTAATCTTCCTCTATCTGGTGGCGCTGCTGCTGGTGGTGCTGACCTTGTTCGTGATTAACCGTTTGCTGCGTATGCCATTGGGTCGCGCGTGGGAAGCGCTGCGTGAAGATGAGATCGCCTGTCGTTCATTGGGGCTCAGCCCAACACGCATCAAGCTGACCGCTTTCACCATCAGCGCCGTGTTCGCCGGTTTTGCTGGCACGCTGTTTGCCGCACGTCAGGGTTTTGTTAGCCCGGAATCCTTCACCTTCGTCGAATCAGCCTTTGTGCTGGCGATTGTGGTACTGGGCGGCATGGGTTCGCAGTTTGCGGTGATCCTCGCGGCCGTGCTGCTGGTGGTGTCGCGCGAATTGATGCGTGATCTGAACGAGTACAGCATGCTGGTGTTGGGTGGTTTGATGGTGCTGATGATGATTTGGCGTCCGCAAGGATTGTTGCCGATGAAGCGTCCACACCTGAAGTTGAAAAGCAGTAAACAAGGAGAGCAGGCATGAGTCAGCCTTTGTTAGCCGTTGAAGGCTTGATGATGCGCTTTGGCGGGCTGTTGGCCGTCAACAATGTGGCGCTGGAACTGCATCCCCAGGAAATCGTGTCACTGATCGGGCCAAACGGTGCCGGTAAAACCACGGTGTTCAACTGCCTGACCGGTTTTTACAAGCCGACCGGCGGTACCATCAAACTGCGCGATCAGGAGTTGCAGGGCCAGCCGGGCCAGAAGATTGCGCGTATGGGCATCGTGCGTACTTTCCAGCACGTGCGACTGTTCCGTGAGATGACGGTGATTGAAAACCTGCTGGTCGCGCAGCATCAGCACCTGAAAAGTGGCGTGTTCTCCGGCCTGTTCAAAACCCCGGCGTTCCGTCGCGGGGAGAGTGAAGCGCTGGATCGTGCTGCCACCTGGCTGGATCGCATCGGCCTGCTGGAGCTGGCCAATCGCCAGGCGGGCAACCTCGCTTACGGCCAGCAGCGTCGTCTGGAGATTGCGCGCTGCATGGTGACGCGTCCGGAAATCCTGATGCTGGATGAGCCTGCCGCAGGACTTAACCCACGCGAAACCCACGAACTGGACGAACTGATTGCCGAACTGCGCGGTGAGCATAAGGTCTCGGTACTGTTAATCGAACACGATATGAAGCTGGTGATGGGCATTTCTGACCGCATTTATGTGGTGAACCAGGGCACACCGCTGGCTAACGGTACGCCGGAAGAAGTGCGTAACAATCCGGATGTGATCCGTGCTTATTTAGGTGAGGCGTAATATGGCAAACCCAATTTTAACGTTGCAAGGGGTGAGTGCCCATTACGGCCCAATTCAGGCACTGCACAACATTAACCTGCACATCAGTCAGGGTGAAATTGTCACCCTGATTGGGGCTAACGGCGCAGGTAAAACCACGTTGCTCGGCACCCTGTGCGGTGAGCCGCGTGCCACCAGTGGCACTATTATCTTCGACGGCAAAGAGATCACCGACTGGCAAACCGCCAAAATCATGCGTGAAGCGATTGCGATTGTGCCGGAAGGCCGCCGCGTGTTTTCACGCATGACGGTGGAAGAGAACCTGGCGATGGGCGGTTTCTTTGCCACGCGCCAGCAGTATCAGGAGCGCATTGAGCGGGTTTATCAGCTGTTCCCGCGTCTGGCTGAACGTAAAGTGCAGCGCGCGGGCACCATGTCCGGTGGTGAACAGCAGATGCTGGCGATCGGTCGTGCGCTAATGAGTCAGCCGCGTTTGCTGTTACTCGACGAACCTTCTTTAGGTTTAGCGCCGATTATTATTCAGCAGATTTTCGATACGATTGAACAGTTGCGTAAAGAGGGCATGACCATTTTCCTGGTGGAGCAAAACGCCAACCAGGCGCTGAAGCTCGCCGATCGCGGCTACGTGCTGGAGAACGGTCATGTGGTGCTGGAAGACAGTGGTGAAGCGTTGCTGTCCAACGAAGCGGTACGCAGCGCTTACCTCGGCGCCTGACCTGGCTTACTTGCCAGCTTGCGGTTGGGCAGTGCTCGCCATCCTCACGTACTAAGAGTACGTTCCGGTGGCTGCGCCGCCGACGGTCTGACTGCAACGCTGGCGGTCTAAACAGTGGCTCAAGTTTGAGATAACTTGTGCCACTTTAAACTTTCTAATACGCGCAATCTCCGTCACATTTCCGTCATAAACCTGTTATTAATCCGTCATTTCCCCGTGTCATGTTACTTCGCGAACAAAAAAATGCGTGATATCGCGCGTACCTAACAGCACAGGAAAAAACTTATGTCCGCTTTTACGCTTCGTCCCCGCCTGATGAGTGTTTTGCTTGGTCTGGCGCTCAGTGGTAACGCGCTGGCTGCCACTGACATTCCTTTCTGGCACTCAATGGAAGGCGAGTTAGGCAAAGAAGTCGATTCTCTGGCACAACGTTTTAACCAGGCTCACCCAGAATATAAAATCGTACCGACTTACAAAGGTAACTACGAGCAGAGCCTGGCAGCGGGTATCGCTGCTGTGCGTACCGGTAAAGCACCGGCGATTCTGCAGGTTTACGAAGTGGGTACGGCGACCATGATGGCTTCAAAAGCTATCGTGCCTGTGCATGACGTGTTCAAAGACGCGGGCGTGCAGATGGATCCAAAACAGTTCGTGCCAGCGGTTGCAGGTTATTACAGCGACAGCAATGGCCAGCTGATCTCTCAGCCGTTCAACAGCTCAACCCCAGTGCTGTACTACAACAAAGATGCCTTCAAGAAAGCCGGTCTGAACCCAGACCAGCCGCCTAAAACCTGGCAGGAACTGGCAAAAGACGCCGACGCACTGCGTAAAGCGGGCATGACTTGTGGTTACGCCAGCGGCTGGCAGGGTTGGATTCAAATCGAAAACTTCAGCGCCTGGCATGCACTGCCGGTTGCCACCAAAAACAACGGCTTTGACGGTACCGACGCGGTATTGGAATTCAACAAGCCGGTTCAGGTGCGCCACATCCAGATGCTGGAAGACATGAACAAGAAGGGTGATTTCACCTACTTCGGTCGTAAAGATGAATCCACCGCGAAGTTCTACAACGGCGATTGCGGCATCACCACGGCTTCTTCCGGCTCTCTGGCGGATATCAAGCATTACGCTAAGTTCAACTTCGGCGTCGGCATGATGCCTTATGACTCAACTGTGCCTAACGCACCGCAGAACGCCATCATCGGCGGCGCGAGCCTGTGGGTGATGAAAGGCAAAGATGCCGACACCTACAAGGGCGTAGCAGAGTTCATGAAGTTCCTGGCTCAGCCAGAAATCGCCGCAGAATGGCACCAGAAGACCGGTTACCTGCCAATCACCACTGCTGCATATGAGCTGACCAAGCAACAGGGCTTCTATGACAAGAACCCAGGCGCAGACATCGCCACGCGTCAGATGCTGAACAAAGATCCACTGCCGTTCACCAAAGGCATGCGTCTGGGCAACATGCCACAGATTCGTACCATTGTGGACGAAGAGCTGGAAGGCGTGTGGACGGGCAAACAGGCTCCACAGGCTGCACTGGATAACGCTGTGAAGCGCGGAAACGAACTGCTGCGTCGTTTTGAACAGCAAGTGAAGTAATTCCGTTGTCTCGGGGCTGGCGCATGGCGTCAGCCCCGATTTCTCTTTTGGCGAGTCTGCTATGTCCTCATCACGCCCCGTTTTTCGCTCCCGTTTTTTGCCCTATTTGCTGGTGGCACCACAGCTGGTCATTACTGCTATTTTCTTCCTGTGGCCGGCCGGTGAAGCGCTGTGGTATTCGCTGCAAAGTATCGATCCTTTTGGTATTTCCAGCACCTTCGTCGGGCTGGATAACTTCAAACGCCTGTTCAGCGACAGCTATTACCTGGATTCTTTCTGGACCACCATCGAATTCAGCGCACTGGTTACGGTGTGCGGCATGACCTTCTCGCTGCTGCTGGCGGCGCTGGTCGACTACGTGGTGCGTCTGAAAAAACTGTACCAAACGCTATTGCTGCTGCCTTACGCCGTTGCACCGGTGGTCGCTGCCGTGCTGTGGATGTTCCTGTTCAACCCTGGCCTCGGCCTGTTCAGCCATCTGCTGAACCAGATTGGCTATAACTGGAACTACGCGCAAAACAGCGGTCAGGCGATGTTCCTGATCGTGCTGGCATCCATCTGGCAGCAGATGAGCTACAACTTCCTGTTCTTCTTTGCCGCACTGCAGTCGATCCCCAAATCGCTGGTGGAAGCGGCGGCGATTGACGGTGCTGGACCGGTGCGCCGTTTCTTCAATCTGTCACTGCCGCTGATCACCCCGGTGAGTTTCTTCCTGCTGGTGGTCAACCTGGTGTATGCCTTCTTCGACACCTTCCCGGTGATCGATGCCGCGACCGGCGGCGGTCCGGTGCAGGCCACTACCACGTTGATCTACAAAATTTATCGCGAAGGCTTTACCGGTCTGGATCTCTCGTCCTCTGCCGCGCAATCCGTGGTGCTGATGCTGCTGGTGATTGGCCTGACGATCCTGCAATTCCGCTTTGTCGAGCGTAAGGTGCAATACCAATGATTGAGAATCGACGCGGGCTGGATATCTTCAGCCATACCCTGCTGGTGCTCGGTGTCCTGACCATTCTGTTCCCGCTGTACGTGGCGATAGTCGCCGCCACGCTGGATAACGAAGCGGTGTATCAGGTGCCGATGACCTTAGTGCCCGGCACCCATCTGTGGGACAACATTTCACGCATCTGGACCCAGGGCGTCAACGGCAGCGGTCCGGCCTTTGGCATGATGATGCTCAACAGCCTGATCATGGCGCTCGGCATCACGGTGGGTAAAATCGCGGTATCGATGCTCTCCGCGTTTGCACTGGTGTGGTTCCGCTTCCCGTTGCGCTCACTGTTCTTTTGGCTGATCTTCATCACCCTGATGCTGCCGGTGGAAGTGCGTATCTTTCCGACGGTAGAAGTGATTTCAAACCTGCACATGCTCGACAGCTACAGTGGCTTAACCCTGCCGCTCATGGCTTCAGCAACTGCGACCTTCTTGTTCCGCCAGTTCTTTATGTCGCTGCCGGATGAGCTGATTGAAGCGGCGCATATTGATGGTGCCAGCCCGATGCGCTTCTTCTGGGATATCGTTTTACCGCTGTCAAAGACCAACCTTGCCGCACTGTTCGTGATCACCTTTATCTACGGCTGGAACCAGTATCTGTGGCCGCTGTTGATCATCAACGATCCCAGTCTCAGCACCGCGGTCGCCGGGGTGAAAAGTATGATCAACACCAGCGGTGGGCCGACGCAGTGGAACGAAGTGATGGCGGCAATGTTATTAACCCTGATCCCACCGGTGGTGGTGGTACTCGTGATGCAACGTGCCTTTGTGCGTGGCCTGGTGGAGAGTGATAAATAAATGGCAGGCGTAACCCTTCAGACCGTCACCAAATCGTATGACGGCAAAAATCAGATCATTCAGCCACTGAATATCACCATCAACGATGGCGAATTTATGGTGATGGTGGGCCCTTCCGGCTGCGGCAAGTCGACGCTGCTGCGCATGGTGGCTGGCCTGGAACGTGTGACTTCCGGCGATATCTACATCGACGACAAACGCGTCACTAACATGGAACCGAAAGATCGTGGCATCGCCATGGTGTTCCAGAACTATGCGCTTTATCCGCACATGACCGTGGGTGAGAATATGGCCTATGGCCTGAAAATTCGCGGCATGGGTAAAGAGCAGATCGATCAACGCGTAATGGAAGCCGCGCGCAGTCTGGAACTGGATCACCTGCTGTCACGTCGTCCGCGTGAGCTTTCCGGTGGACAGCGCCAGCGTGTGGCAATGGGCCGCGCCATCGTGCGTGAACCAGCGGTGTTCCTGTTCGATGAGCCATTGTCGAACCTGGATGCGCGCCTGCGTGTGCAGATGCGTCTTGAGCTGCAACAACTGCACCGTCGCCTGAAAACCACCAGTCTGTATGTGACGCACGATCAGGTAGAAGCCATGACGCTGGCCCAGCGCGTGATGGTGATGAACAAAGGTGTAGTCGAGCAAGTCGGCACGCCGGTGGAAGTGTATGAGCGTCCGGCGAGCCAGTTTGTGGCGTCGTTTATCGGTGCACCGGCAATGAACCTGCTGCCAGGCCAGATCAACAGCGACGGCACGCGCTTTACGCTCGATGCGCTTAATAGCTTGCCATTGGGCGAGAGCAAAGCGAAGTGGGCGAATCGTCCCCTTACGTTGGGCATCCGTCCTGAGCATCTGGTGCTCAGCTCGCAAGCAGCGGGCGGCATTCCATTAGTGGTCGATACGCTGGAGATGCTGGGTGCGGATAATCTCGCGCACGGCCGTATCGGTAATACCCGTCTGGTGGTGCGTTTGCCGCACAGTGAACGTCCGCAATCGGGCAGCACCTTATGGCTGCAACTGCCGCCAGATGCGTTACACTTCTTCGATTCAACCCATGGAAAGCGTCTGGAATGAGTGTAGAAAATTGGCCATACCCACAGATCGTCGCCCATCGCGGCGGCGGTAAACTGGCACCGGAAAATACGCTGGCGGCGATAGATGTCGGTGCGCAGTACGGTCATACCATGATCGAGTTTGATGCCAAGCTGTCGGATGATAAACAGGTATTCCTGCTGCATGACGATACGCTGGATCGCACCAGCAACGGCTGGGGTGTGGCGGGCGATCTCTCATGGAGTAAGCTATCGCAGCTGGATGCGGGTAGCTGGTACAGCCGTGAGTATGAAGGCGAGCCGCTGGCGCTGCTGCGTGACGTGGCCGATCGCTGCCGCCAGCATCAGATGATGGCGAACGTTGAGATCAAGCCGACCACCGGCAAAGAGGTGGAAACCGGACGCGATGTGGCGTTGGCCGCGCGAGAACTGTGGCAGGGGCAAACGGCGCCGCTGCTCTCTTCCTTCTCTTATGAAGCATTGGAAGCAGCGATGCAGGCGGCGCCTGAATTGCCACGCGGATTATTGCTGGATGAGTGGCACGATGACTGGCAGGCGCTGACGAGTGCACTGGGTTGCGTCTCCATCCATCTGAACCATAAATTATTGGATGCCGAACGCACCACGCAGCTGAAAGCCGCCGGATTGCATATTTTGGTGTACACGGTGAATCAGCCCGCGCGAGCGCGCGAGCTGCTGAACTGGGGCGTCGATGCCATCTGTACTGACCGCATCGACATTATCGGTCCCGACTTCCGTTAATTCTGGTTTTGTTGCTGGCCCGGCTGTTGCTGAATCATGCGCTGCTGGGCGCTATCCCTTCGCTCCTGCATTTTCCGCTGTAATTCCTGATTCTGCTGCTGCTGATCCTGACGCAGTTTTTGCTGCTGCTGCTGTTGCTGAACCTGCATCTGCGTTTGCATCCGCTGCTGGCTCGGGTTATAGCCGGGTTTAAAAGGCTCATTCGTATTGTTGAGCATGTTCGCCATGCCGCTCAGTGGCAGCAATGCGGCAATCACAATTAGCCATTTTTTCATGGTCTTCCTCCATTAATGCAGCCTGCTGTGTGTGGTTACCGATGATCTGGCAACCAAGGCTGCTGTCATAAGTTTATGCGATGTCACAAAGTCCTGAACCAGGAGTGCGCCGAATTTGGCTTACTGCTACGCTTTTTATCGTGTTTGCAAACACTTGCATCAAAAAATAACAAATGTAAATAATCGCAAAGGAAGATCGCAAATGAGACTAAAGGGCAGCGTGCGTCAGGTTGGCTGGGCATTATTGATGAGTTTTACCGTGGTACAGGGGGCGTTTGCCGCGCCCGCCAGCGCGCCACCGGTGTCATACGGCGTGGACAGTGACACCTTCCATCCGGTGAAGGCGCAGCACGGTATGGTGGCGTCTGTGGATGCGATAGCCACCCAGGTGGGCGTCGATATTCTGAAGCAGGGCGGTAATGCCGTGGATGCGGCCGTTGCAGTGGGCTTCGCATTAGCCGTCACTCATCCACAAGCCGGTAATCTCGGCGGTGGTGGCTTTATGATGCTGCGTACCGCCTCGGGACGCACCACGGCGATCGATTTTCGTGAAATGGCGCCGGCACGTGCCTCACGCGATATGTTCCTCGATAAGCAGGGTAATGCTGACCCTAAACTGTCGCTCACGTCCCATTTAGCCTCGGGCACACCGGGCACTGTTGCTGGTTTTGCGCTGGCGGCACAAAAATACGGTACGCTGCCGCTGAGTAAACTGCTGGCACCGGCGATTAAACTGGCGCGTGAGGGCATCATCGTTAACGATGCGCTGGCGGACGATTTGGCGACCTACGGCAAAGAGACGTTGATCAATCACGACAACAGCCGGGCGATTTTCTACAAGGCAGACGGCAAGCCGTATCAAAAAGGTGAGCGTCTGGTGCAGAAAAACCTCGCGCACAGCCTGCAACTGATTGCTCAACAAGGGCCGGATGCGTTCTACAAAGGCAAAATTGCCGATGAGATCGCCGGAGAAATGGCACAGCATGGCGGATTGATTGGCAAACCGGATCTGGCCGCCTATCGTGCGGTAGAGCGTAAACCGGTCAGCGGCACCTATCGCGGCTATGAAGTGTTCTCAATGCCGCCACCGTCTTCAGGTGGGATTCACATCGTGCAGATCCTGAATATCCTCGAAAACTTTGATCTGGCGAAGTGGGGCTTTGGCAGTGCGGACGCTATGCAGGTGATGGCGGAAGCGGAAAAATACGCTTATGCCGACCGCTCGGAATACCTTGGCGATCCGGATTTCGTCAAAGTGCCGCAGCAGGCGTTGACCAGCAAAGCCTACGCCAAAACCCTGGCGCAGCAGATTGACGTCAACAAAGCGCGTCCTTCCAGCGAAATCAAACCGGGTAAGCTTGAGCCGTACGAAAGTAATCAAACCACCCACTTCTCGGTGGTGGATAAAGACGGTAATGCGGTCGCCGTGACCTACACGCTGAACACCTATTTCGGTAGCGGCATTGTCGCCGGGCAGAGCGGTATCCTGATGAACAACGAAATGGATGACTTCTCCGCTAAGCCGGGTACACCAAACGTGTATGGTTTAGTGGGCGGCGAGGCGAATGCGGTGCAACCGGCTAAACGTCCATTGTCATCGATGTCACCGACTATCATCGCCAAAGACGGCAAAACCTGGCTGGTGACGGGCAGCCCTGGTGGCAGCCGTATCATCACCACCGTACTGCAAATGGTGGTGAACAGCATCGATTTTGGTATGAACGTAGCGGAAGCGACCAATGCGCCGCGTTTCCACCATCAGTGGTTACCGGATCAGCTACGCGTGGAGAAAGGCTTTAGCCCGGATACGCTGCGTTTGCTGGAAGCTAAAGGTCAGCATGTAAAAGTGATGCCCGCGATGGGCAGCACGCAGAGCATTATGATTGGGCCGGACGGCATGCGTTACGGAGCTTCGGATCCGCGCTCGGTGGATGATTTGAGTGCCGGGTATTAATTTAGCGTAATAAAGTGCGCCGCTACCGCCTCAGTACGAGTTGTAGCGGCGCGATTCATCGCGCAAGTTATTTCAATCGCGCCATGTAATGCGTATCAATCATCTCGCCGTCGCGCATGGCAAAACGCTTCGCCGTCCCTTCGATCTCAAAGCCAAACTTCTGATAAAGGCCCATCGCTTTATGGTTATCAGCGAACACGGTTAACTCGATTCGTGTCACTTGTAGCCAGTTGTCACACAGGTCAATCATCGCGGCCATCAGCGCCGAGCCTACGCCGCGACGGTGAAAGGCAGGATCAACGCCCATGCCAAAGGTAGCGGCATGGCGACGTCGTGCGACAGATTGCACTTCTAGCGTGATTTGCCCAGCCAGTTGATCGTCAATCATTGCCACTAGCATATGTACACCCGGACGTGGATTGCTAAGGCGTTCCTGCCATAGCGTGGGTGACTGGTGTGGCAGTTGCAATGTATTCGCCTGGGTCTCCGGTTGGCTGTAGAGACGTGTTAGTGCAGCAGCATCTTCTGGGATTACGTGGCGAATGACGATCTGACTCATAAAGCGACTCCTTGTGCAAAGTGAATAAAATCCCCTTTAACATCAAGGAATTCTCACGATGCGTCAATCGAAAATAATTCTCAAAAGGGGTTTACAGACGCGAATGATAATGATTATTATTGTCATGCGGACCGGGAACGTCTCCTGACTACCGGGTAAGCACGACATTGCTCACATTGCTTCCAGTGTTTCTTAGCCAGCTCGGGTGCTGGCTTTTTTTTTGCCTGCTATTTGCCTCTTTCATCCTCATTGTCCGATCACCACTAAAACGTTCAGCATTTTTGAACAGAGGCGTGAAGTTTTTCAGCTATCAATCAATCTCTCTCAGGCACACACTGTAAAAAACATTGAGGAGAATTGAACATGATCTACGTACGCAAAGCAGAAGAACGCGGTCACGCCAATCACGGTTGGCTCGATAGCTGGCACACCTTTTCTTTCGCCGACTATTACGATGCCAACTTTATGGGCTTCTCGGCCTTACGCGTTATCAATGAAGACGTGATTGATGGCGGCCAGGGTTTTGGTACCCATCCGCATAAAGATATGGAGATCCTGACCTATGTGTTGTCTGGCACCGTGGAACATCAAGACAGCATGGGCAACAAAGAGCAGATCCCGGCAGGTGAGTTCCAGATCATGAGCGCCGGTACTGGCGTGCGCCATTCAGAGTACAACGCCAGTGATAAAGATCCGCTGCATCTGTATCAGATCTGGATCATTCCAGAGCGCAAAGGCATTGAGCCACGCTATGCGCAGCGCCGCTTCGAGGATGTGAAAGGTCGCCAGTTTGTCCTGTCCCCGGATGAGCGTGAAGGATCGCTGAAAGTGTTCCAGGACATGACCTTGTCGCGCTGGGTGTTTGCTAAGGGCGAAGCCGACGCGGTGACTGTCGAAGCGGGTCGTCGTGTGTGGATTCAGGTGGTAAAAGGTCTGGTGAGCGTGAATGGCGAACAGGTCGGTACCAGTGATGCGCTGGCGATCTGGGATGAAAGCGCGCTGACCATCAACGCTGACAGCGATGCAGAGATTCTGCTGTTTGATCTGCCGCCGGTGTAACAGCCTGTCAATAAATCGTGCAAGGTTGTCCTCTATGGCGACCTTGCATTTTTTGCCGACGTTTCGTTGGGTGCGTACCGATGTGCACAAAATCAGAGCGGGAATTCATGGTTTTCCGCAAAGCCTGAAATTGACAAAAAAATGATAGACTCATCGTATCTCTGACCTCAGGCGCATACGATGAAGAAGAAAAGGCCGGTACTACAGGACGTTGCCGATCGCGTCGGCATCACAAAAATGACCGTCAGTCGCTACCTGCGAAACCCCGATCAGGTCTCTGCGGCGCTGCGCGATAAGATCGCCGTCGCACTGGATGAACTTGGTTATATCCCCAACCGTGCCCCCGATATGCTCTCTAATGCCACCAGTCGCGCTATCGGCGTCTTGTTGCCCTCGCTCACCAACCAGGTGTTCGCCGATGTGTTACGCGGTATTGAAACCGTGACGGATGAGGCCGGTTATCAAACGCTGGTGGCGCACTTTGGCTATAACGCTGATAAAGAGGAGCTACAGCTGCGTTCGTTACTGGGCTGGAACATCGATGGCGTTATCCTGACCGAACGCACCCACACGCCCGGCACGCTGCGTATGCTGGAAGTGGCCGGCATTCCGGTGATTGAGATGATGGATTCGGTGACGCCGTGCCTCGATATGGCGGTGGGCTTCGATAACGTCGAAGCGGCGCGCCAGATGACGCATGCTATTCTGAAAAAAGGCCACCGCCACACCGTTTATCTTGGCGCGCGTCTGGATGAACGTACTCTGCAAAAACAGCAGGGCTACGAAAAGGCAATGCGTGAAGCCGGGCTCACCCCGCACAGTGTGATGATGGAAGATGCTTCCTCCTTCAGTGCCGGCGCGCAGCTGCTGCGTGAGGCGCAGAAACGCTATCCCGAAACCGACAGCCTGTTTTGTACCAACGATGACCTGGCGGTCGGCGCGATGTTTGAGTGCCAGCGTCAGGGGTTAAACGTACCTGCGCAAATGGCGATTGCCGGATTCCACGGCCACGATATTACGCAAGTGGTCACGCCGCGCCTGGCCACGGTGCTGACCCCGCGTGAGCGCATGGGACGCGAATCGGCTGCGATGCTGCTGGCGCGCATCGGCGGTGACCGCAGCGTGACCGAGCCGCTGGATGTCGGGTTTGAAATTGCAGAAGGTGGCAGCATCTGATTTTGGCGATTATTTGAGTCAGTTCACACTTTCGTGCTTTTCCGCCTAACAAGGGTTGCCAGTCCTGCAGTGGCCTCCGACAATGATAATCAAATTTGTTATCGGTAACATTGGCAGTCAACCTGCCGGAGCGCAAAACCATGACCACGCCATCTCCATCGCACCACGTCTTTATCCTGATGGGCGTTTCCGGCAGCGGAAAGTCTGCCGTCGCTAATCAGGTTTCTCATCAGTTGAGCACGGCATTTCTGGATGGCGATTTCCTGCATCCGCGTAGCAACATCATGAAAATGGCCGACGGTCATCCGCTGGATGATAACGATCGCCAGCCGTGGCTGCAGGCGCTGAATGATGCCGCCTTCGCCATGCAGCGCACCCAGGCTATTTCGATTATCGTCTGCTCTGCGCTGAAAAAGTCCTACCGCGACATCCTGCGACAGGGCAACCAAAACCTGAAATTCATCTATCTGAAGGGCGATTTCGAAACCATCGAATCGCGTCTGAAAGCACGTAAAGGTCACTTCTTTAAGCCGCAGATGCTGGTGACGCAGTTTGAGACCTTGCAAGAGCCTGGGGCTGACGAGCCCGATGTACTGGTGGTTGATATCAATCATTCACTGGATGAAGTCGTTGCGGCCACGGTTGCGACCATTGAGGAAGCAACCAACAAGGGTTAGTAATGAGTACCGCAACGCTGGTGTTAACCGCAGCAGGCTCCGTCCTGCTGCTGCTGTTTTTGGTGATGAAAGCGCGTATGCACGCCTTTGTCGCCCTGATGTTAGTCTCAATTGGTGCCGGTCTGTTCTCTGGCATGCCACTGGATAAAATTGCTGACACCATGCAAAAAGGCATGGGTGGCACGCTCGGATTTCTCGCCATCGTGGTGGCATTGGGCGCGATGTTCGGCAAAATCCTGCATGAAACCGGCGCAGTCGATCAAATCGCTATCCGCATGCTGAAGGCCTTTGGTGAAAACCGGGCGCACTACGCGATGGGGATTGCCGGACTGATCTGCGCGCTGCCGCTGTTCTTTGAAGTAGCGGTGGTCTTGCTGATCAGCATCGCCTTTGCCGTGGCGCGTCGTACCCATGGCAACTTAGTGAAGCTGGTCATTCCACTGTTTGCTGGTGTGGCGGCCTCTGCGGCGTTTCTGCTGCCGGGTCCGGCCCCGATGCTGCTGGCTTCCCAGATGCACGCGGACTTTGGCTGGATGATCCTGCTGGGCCTGTGTGCAGCGATTCCCGGTATGCTCATTGCGGGTCCGCTGTTTGGCAATTTTATTGCCCGCCATGTCAGTTTCAGTGCGCCGCCGGAAGATCATCAGCCAGAAGTGGAAGAGGGTAAGCTGCCGTCGTTTGGCTTCAGCCTGGCACTGATCCTGTTCCCGCTGCTGCTGGTGGGCCTGAAAACCATCGGGGCGCGCTTCACCACACCGGATTCACGTCTCTACGAGTGGCTGGAGTTTATCGGCCATCCGTTTACGGCGATCCTGCTGGCGTGTCTGGTAGCGATTTACGGTCTGGCCTATCGCCAGGGAATGGACAAAGAGAAGGTGATGCAGGTGTGCGGCAGTGCGCTGCAACCGGCAGGCATTATTCTGCTGGTGATCGGTGCGGGCGGTGTGTTCAAGCAGGTGCTGGTGGATTCTGGCGTCGGCCCGGTATTGGGGCACGCGCTCACTGGCGCCGGGATGCCGATTGCGCTGGCGTGCTTCATCCTTTCCGGTGCGATCCGTGTGATTCAGGGATCGGCGACCGTGGCCTGTCTGACGACCGTGGGCCTGGTGATGCCGGTGATTGAACCGCTGCACTACAGCGGCGCGCAGTTGGCGGCGCTGTCGATCTGCATCGGGGGTGGCTCCATCATTATTAGTCACGTCAACGATGCCGGTTTCTGGCTGTTTGGCCGCTTCACCGGTGCAACGGAAGGTGAAACGCTGAAAACCTGGACGCTGATGGAAACCATTCTGGGTACCACCGGTGCCATTGTCGGGATGATCGCGTTCACTCTGCTGTCGTAAGAATTTTTAGGTGCGCCGCAATGCGCACCCCTATCCGCAGGGCAGGTTGCCATTGATGGCGACCTGACCGAATAGCACAGCCGATTGGTCGCGCATGTATGACGATGTGGCTGCATCCCGCAGCCGTTGATCATCGCACCAGACTGTTCGTTAATCCTCATCCCGCTCATCATCCGGCTGATCCAGCACCGTATAAGCCACCGCACAGAACAGCGAGTTCAGACGCTTCATATCTCCCAGCAACCCTAGATGCAGGGAGCTGGTTTCGATGCTCTGCACATTCTTCTGATGCAGGCGCTCGACGTGAGCGTGTGAGAAACGGCGAATCAGGATGCGAAAACGGTGTTTGGAGCGGCGTAGTCGGCGCGCGCTGGGGATATCTTTCGACAGAAACACCGACAAACTGAGGCGCAGATTGTTGAGTACCTGCTCCTGCAATGTGTTCAGCTCTTCCAGCCCTTCGGGGGAAAATGCCCGACGGGCGTTCAGCGATTTCACCGCCACGTCCGCACACATGCGTTCAATGATATCGCCCGCCTGCTCAAGGTTGAGTGCCATCTCGATGACCTCGGCCCAGCGGCGCGAATCCTCCTCGGCCAAATCCTCCTTCGGCATGCGCGCCAGATAGAGTTTGATGGCGGTATACAGCACATCGACATCATCATCCAGACGCCGCACCGCGCGCTCTTCACGCAGTTCGCCATGCACCACTTTATTGAAGGACTCCATCATATGTTCGACGACATCACCGATGCGCAAGGTTTCGCGCGCCGCATTGGCCAATGCCAGCGCAGGGGTATCCAGCGCGCTGCGGTCGAGATGTTTAGGGCGTAAATGGGCATCGGTTTCCGGCTCGTCGGAAATCATACGACGGCACAAGCGCGCCATCGGTTCGGCGAACGGCACCATAATCAGGCAGCGAATCAGGTTGTAGAACACGTGGAAGAAGATCACCAACTCCTCATCATCGACCGGCATCTTGTCCAGAATATCAGCGATGTAATTCACCAGCGGCAAAATCGCCAGGCTGCCGATGAGCTTGAACAGCAGGCTGCCCAGCGCCACGCGTTTTCCCGCAGCATTTGAGCCACTGGCGTTAATCATCGCTAGTAAACCACTGCCGAGGTTGGCACCAATCACCAGACAGAGCGCCACTTTGAAGGAAATCACATCCGCTGCCGTCAGTGTAGCGGTGATCAGCACCGCCGCGAGGCTGGAATAACTGATGATGGCGAATACCGCGCCAATCAGTGCATCCAGCATGACATCGCCGGTTAGCGTGGAGAACAGCACCTGCAAGCCCGCCGCCTGGGTAATGGGTTTAGCAGCGGCCACGATCAACTGTAGCGCTAACAGAATTAAGCCAAGGCCAATGGCAGCTCGACCCATTTGTCCGGCCCGTGTCTGCTTACGGCTGAGGAAGAACACCACACCAAAGAAGATGAAGAGCGGCGATAGCCAGGAGAGATCGAAGGTCAGGATACGCGCCATGATGGCGGTACCGACATCGGCACCGAGCACCACCACCAGCGCAGGCGTCAGACTCACCAGATTCTGTGCGACAAACGAGGTGACGAGCAGGGTGGTGGCATTGCTGCTCTGCACCAGCGCGGTGACGCCAATCCCGGCGAGAAACGCCATTGGCTTCTTTTCCACGCTGCGGCTGAGCACCCGGCGCAAATCGGCGCCGTACACGCGCATGATGCCGGTGCGCACAATGTGCGTGCCCCATACCAGCAGGGCCACGGCGGACAAGAGATTGAGCAGGGTCAACACGTCGGGCGGTTCCTTATCCTCAGACTTACATTGCACCAACTGCAAGCCTGTGGGTGAATACCGAGGTGTCGGGCGCACCGTAGCGCGACCACAGGCAGCCTAAAGGCCGCCTCGACAACGATTAACAGGCTGCATTAACGCTGAATGCTGCCGCGTTGCGTAGCCCATTTTTCGTTAAAATTAAGCGACCTGGCGCAACGTCGACATCTCTAACTGTAGACCAATTTGCATGCCAGCAGGGTGCAAATCCGCCACGCTGCGATTCAGCACATCCACTGACAATTCAACCCCATGCGCCAGTACACGATAACGAATCACGTTACCCAGCAGGCTGTGGCTGACAATAGTGGCCGGAATGCCGTCTTGTGGCGTACTTAAGCGGATCGATTCAGGGCGAATCGCCACCTGGCCGTTAAATGTCTGGCCGGTGAGCTGTGTGGCCTGCTCGGCGCTCAGCAGGTTGTAGTTGCCGATAAACCCGGCGGCAAACAGGTCGGCTGGCTGCGTGTAGAGGGCTTCGGCGTTACCGTTCTGTACGATTTTGCCACGATTCATCAGCACGATACGGTCAGACAGCGTCAGCGCTTCTTCCTGATCGTGAGTCACGAAAATGGTGGTGAGCTTCAACTCTTGCTGGATATTGCGGATCTGTTCGCGCAGATGGCGGCGGATGCGCGCGTCCAGTGCGGAGAGCGGCTCATCCAGCAACAGCAAACGAGGGCGCGTCACCAGCGAGCGCGCTAAGGCAACACGCTGGCATTGTCCGCCAGAAAGCTGATGCGGATAACGGCGGGCGAAATCGGTCAGCTCGACCAGTGCCAGCGCTTCCATTACCCGTTTCTGAATATCGCCGCCTGGCAGTTTCTGCATTTTCAGGCCAAACGCCACGTTCTTCTCCACCGTCATGTTGGGGAACAGCGCGTAGCTCTGGAACACCATGCCAATGGTGCGTTTCTGCGGCGGCAGCGGCACAATATCCTGACCCTGCAGCAGAATTTTGCCGCTATCGACATCGGTCAGACCGGCGATGCAGCGCAGCAGTGTCGATTTGCCGCAGCCGCTCGGGCCGAGCAGGGTGACAAACTCACCTTCATCGGCGCTGAAATCGATATTTTCAAAGATGCTGGTGGGGCCGTAGCTTTTGTTCAGCTGGGTGACGTTCAGATAACTCATGGTCAGCCTCGTTCAGGATTGAGGGCATTCGCCAGCCAGGTGACCAGCAGGACGACAGCAAAATAGGAGATCACCAGCGCACTGGTAAAGTGGCCGCTGCCGTTACGCATATTGTAGAGATACACCTGCAAGGTTTCATAGCGGGTGCCGACTAACAGGTTAGCGAACACAAACTCACCTATCAGGAAAGAGAAAGAGAGCAGCACCGCGATAAACACGCCTTTGCGCAGATTCGGCAGTACCACAAACAGTGCCGCCTGCCAGGTGCTGGCACCCAGCAGATGAGACGCATCAATCAGCTCTTTCAGATTGATCGCCTGCATATTGTTAGCAATAGCACGGTAAATAAACGGCAGCGCGATGGTGAAGTAACAGCCGACCAGAATCCATGGCGTGCCGGTGATCATCAGCGGCGACGAGGAATAAAGCTGCAGCAGGCCAACGGATGACACCACCGGCGGCACGGCAAACGGCATCAGAATCAGCACGTTCATCACCGCATCCAGCTTCGGATAATAGTAAGCGATTACAAACATCGCAGGCAGCACCAGCACTAATGAGAACAGCAGCGCGCCAAAGCAAATCAGCAAGGAGTGGCCCAATGCGGTCAGGAAGCGGGGATCGCTCCACAGCTCAATCAACCACTTCAGGGTAAAGCCCTGTGGCAGAATGGTGTCGCTCCAGTCAGTCGAGATGCCATACAGCAGCGTCGCCAGCAACGGGGCGGCGAGGATGATCAGCAGCAGCCAGATAATCAGGCGATGATAAATTTTTTCCGCGCGAGACACGTTCTACTCCTGTGATTTCGCGTTGAGATAACTGCGGCGCACCAGATACTGCTGCACCACGGTAATCAGCGCCATAATGAACACCAGCAACATGGCCAGCGCACCGCCGGTATTCGGATCGAGCGAGATATCACCCGACACCAGCGCCGCAATACGCACTGGCACCACGTTAAAGTTACCGGTGGTCAGCGCATAAATGGTGGCGTAAGCGCCCAGCGCATTGGCCAGCAGAATAACAAAGGTGCCGAGCAGCGCCGGGAACAGAATAGGTAAGCCAATATGCCACCAGTAACGCCAGCGGCTGGCACCGAGCAGGGCAGCAGACTCTTCCCAATCTTTGCGTAAGCCATCAAACGCCGGATAGAGCAGCAGAATGCCGAGCGGGATCTGGAACCAGGTGTAAACCAGCACCATGCCGTCACGCGAGAACAGCTTGAACCCTTCCAGCATGCCGAAGTGGCGCAGCAGCAGCGTCAGACAGCCGTTCATGCCCAGCAGAATCACAAAGGCGAACGCCAGCGGCACGCCCGCAAAGTTGCTGGTCATGTTGGTAAACGACATCAGGAAGCGCTGAAAGCGGCCGCTGCCTAGCTGATGCAGAGAATAGCCGGCAATCAACGAGATCAGCAGGCCGTAAATGCTCGACCAGATGGAGATATCCAGCGACAGACGAAACGCCTGCAGGTAAAACGGTGAAGTGAGGATATCGGTGTAGTTATCGATACCCCAACGCTCGTTCATGTCGCTCCAGAAGCTGTTGATGGCGATCCACAGCAGCGGCGCGAGCTGGAAGGCAACCCAAAAGAAGGCGAACGGCAGCAGCAACAGCGTGGCGAGGGTTTTGCCCTTCATTAACGCGGCTCCGCCAGCAAACCGTGGCACACCGGTTTATCGTGCTCAATGCCCAGCAGCGTGCAAACGATGCCACACAGTTCAGTTTGCTGCGGTTCGAGATCGGGCTGACGGGAGAAGCCCGCACCAAACACAAACAGCGGCACCTGCGTCTCTTCCGGCAAAATGCCGCCGTGCGAGCGGTCATCATTCATACCGTGATCGGCGGTGACGATCACCTGATAGCCCGCGGCGAGCCAGCCGGGCATCCACTGTGACAAATAGCCATCGGCCATACGTGCGCGGTTGCGATATTGTGGCGATGACAGGCTATGCTTGTGCCCGGCATCGTCAATATTCATCGGGTGGATCAGTAAAAAGTCCGGATCGTGGTTCAGACGCAGGCTCTCAGCATCTTCAAACAAGTGGGAATCCGGATAACTGTCGTCCCAGTAAAAGTGGCCGTATTGAATCGGCAAATCGGGGGCGACGGTATGGCGATCACGCGCATTGTTGAACGGGGATTGGTTATACAGCTCACTCACCCAGTGATAGGCGGCAGCGGCCGTGGTTAAACCGGCGGCGCGGGCGTAATGAAAGATGCTGCGCTGATTGCTCAATCGATTGACGCCGTTATGAATAATGCCGCTCTGCACCGGCGGAATCCCAGTCAGAATGCATTCATACAGCGGACGTGACAGCGAAGGCAGTTCGCAGGTCAGCGTGTAGTATTGGCCGTTGCCCTGTTTGCATTCAGCAAACAGATAGCCCATCGCATGCTGTGCCACCTGATTACTCAGGCCATCCAGTACCACCAGGATTGTCTTCATTCCCGTTCCTTACACCATTCAAAATACGAGCACTGTGCGTAGCGGCGCAATTTATTGCGCACTTATCAGCAGAATCATTGCTTTACGTTAACGCGATAAATCACGCCGCCACGTTAGGTGCAAATTACTGCTTCATATTGATAATCACGTTCTCTTGCCACAGACGCGGCAGCATTTTCGAGCTCTTATCCCATGCAGCCTGATCTTTGATCGGGCGGGCATTTTTGTACTCAGACTGCGGCAGCAGTTTGGCTTGCACATCGGCTGGCAGAGTTAAATGCTCAGCGCGGATTGGACGTGCATAACCTTTCGCCAGGTTGATCTGACCGGCATCAGAGAAGATGTATTCACGCGCCAGTTTGGCGGCGTTCGGGTGTTTGGCGTATTTGTTGATGATGGTGCTGTAACCGGAAATCACGGAGCCATCAGACGGGATCACCACTTCATAGCGGTTTTTGTCGATCTGATCGCGGTAATTCAGACCGTTGAAGTCCCATACCACGGCAACCTGAATTTCACCTTTCTCAATGTTGGCAATCACCGGATCGGTCACGCCCAGACGGCCTTCTTTAGCCAGCTCGCCAAAGAATTTCAGGGCTGGCTTCAGGTTCTTCTCATCACCGCCCATCGCGTAGTTGGCCGCCAGTACGCCGTTAGCCGCCTGAGCAGCCACACCGACGTCACCGATAGTGACCACATACTTACCTTTCTTCAGATCGGCCCAGCTGTGCGGTGCATCTTTCACCTGCTGCTTGTCGATCAGGAAGGCGATGGTGCCGGTATACGCCAGCATCCAGTTGCCTTCGCTGTCTTTCGCCCAGCTTGGAATCTGATCCCAATGCGTTGGTTTGTACGGTTGTGCCAGACCTTTGGACACAGCAACCGGACCGAACGCGGCGCCCACATCACCGATATCGGCGCTGGCGTTCTCTTTCTCTGCATCAAATTTAGCCAGCTCCTGCGCCGATGACATATCGGTATCGCTGTGCTTCAGGCCATATTTGCTGTTGATGTCATTCCATGTGTCTTTCCAGTTCGCCCAGCTGTCTGGCATACCGACGCTGTTGACCTGGCCCTCAGCACGCGCGGCTTTTTCCAGCGCGGCAAGGTCGTTATCGGCGGCGTGCGCGGCGGGCAGCGCAAGCAGTACGGCACTGGCTACTACAGAGGAGATAAACGCTTTCATCTCGGTTGCTCCGGGTGTAAGTTGTGGGACGTCTTGGTCTAGTCCAGCAAGAACCGAGCCAATGTAGCCCGATCAGATGAAGGTTTTATGACCATGGTGGTGAAATGTGGTGTGACGCTTAGCTCCACATGCGGATACAGCGCGCGAAAGCGTGGGATATGCCTGTCATATTGTAGTCATCGAACTGTCATAGTGCAGAATTGCCCCAAAATGAGGCTAAAAAATGTCGTCGAAAACGGTGGATGTGATTGCTGCGGCGCTGAGCGAACGCATTGAAAACGGTGAATTTACCAGCGGACGTTTGCCGGCAGAGCGCAGTTTAAGTGAATATTATTCCACCACGCGTATTACCCTGCGTGAGGCGCTGGGCTTACTGGAAGCGCAGGGCGTCATTTACCGTGAACTGCGTCGAGGTTGGTTTCTCGCCCCACCCAGGCTGGTGTATAACCCGGCCCATCACAGCCACTTTCATGCCATGGCCGCCGAGCAAGGGCGCATCGCTCTCACTGAAGTGATTGAGGCGCGGGAAGTCCCGGCACAGCTGGTGATTGCACGGCATTTGCAGTTACTGGAAGGGGATAGCGTGTTTCGCATTCGACGCCTGCGACGTATTGATGGGCGCGCGGTGTTGTACGTGGAGCATTACCTCAATCCAGCCTTTTTTCCCGGCCTGCTAGAGGAAGACCTCACCCGCTCACTTACCGATCTCTACGATCAGCGCTATGGCATTCGCTACGGCGGCGCTCGCTTTACCATTCTGCCCGGCCCGCTTCCTGCGAGAGCGGCACCGGCACTTAATGTCGCCAGCGGAACTCCCGGATTACTCATTACACGCATTAACCGCGATCAACACAAACGGGTTATCGACTGTGACTGCGAGTACTGGCGCTATGACGCGCTCTGTGTGGATGTTGATGTGTAGCATATTGTGATTTCGATCACACTACAGCATGATAGCCTCAGAGAGTTTCCGTACTTTGAGGCGCACAAAAATGACAACAAAATCAGCACCGGGGCAGCTTATTGCTTCGGTATTACAGTGGGTTCTGAATATTGGCCTGGTGACGTTGGCCATCATCCTGGTGGTGTTTCTTGGCAAAGAGACGATTCATTTAGCTAATGTGCTGTTTAGTACTGGTGAGCAGGCGTCTTCTTACCTGCTGATCGAAGGCATCGTGATCTATTTTCTCTATTTCGAATTTATCGCGCTGATAGTGAAGTACTTCCAGTCCGGCTATCACTTCCCGCTGCGTTATTTCATCTATATCGGCATCACCGCAATCATTCGTCTGATTATCGTTGACCATAAAAACCCGTTCGACACGCTTTATTATTCAGCGGCGATTTTAATTCTGGTGGTCACGCTGTGGTTAGCCAATAGCAATCGCTTAAAGCGCGAATAATCCCCCTTCTGTCTGGCGTGGCACAACCAGCAGTGCCACGCCCGATTCTCTGCGTTAAACTAGGGCAACTTTTTCTCCGGAGATGTCCTGATGTCGCATCACGCGCTGCGCCAGTTACTCGCACTGCATTGGCTGCCAGCCACTTCCCCCTTGCTTTCCCCCCCTCTGCTTGACTGGTTGCTGGAGGAAGACTCCATGACGCGTCGCTTCGAGCAGCATTGCCAGCAGGTGACGGTGGAACTGATCCGCGAAAGCTTTATTACCGCTGACGAGATGGCGCCAGAAGCGGAATTCCTGCCCGCCGATGATCGCTTTTGGTTACGTGAAATCGTGCTGTGCGGCGATGGCGAACCCTGGTTGATTGGGCGAACCGTGGTGCCAGAAAGCACGTTGAACGGCCCGGAGCAGATGCTGCAAAATCTTGGCACTCGTCCGCTGGGGCGCTATCTTTTCGCCTCCTCGACGCTGAGCCGCGATTTTATCGACCCCGGCCAGGTGGATGATCTGTGGGGACGTCGCTCGCGCCTGCGTTTATCAGGCAAACCGCTGCTGCTAACTGAACTGTTTTTACCAGCGTCGCCGTTGTACCGCGCGCTGAATCAAGGATAAAGGATTGTGGAAAAAACCTTAACCATGACCAAATGGCAGGCTTATCGACGCCTGATGCGCATCGATAAACCGATTGGCACGCTGTTGCTGCTGTGGCCCACCATGTGGGCACTGTGGTTATCAGGCATGGCGGTGCCGCCTTTGTCTGTGCTGGTGGTATTTGTGCTCGGCGTCATTGTGATGCGTGCCGCGGGTTGCGTGATCAATGATTATGCGGACCGTAAGGTGGATGGTCATGTCAAACGGACCGCATCGCGTCCGCTGGCGAGCGGCGCGGTGACGGAGAAAGAGGCCAAAATCCTGTTTGTCGTGCTCGGGTTGCTGGCATTTGCGCTAGTGCTGACCATGAACCGTATGACGATTTTTCTGTCATTTGGTGGCCTGGCACTGGCGTGGGTCTATCCGTTTATGAAGCGCTACACCCATTTACCCCAGGTGGTATTGGGAGCGGCATTCGGCTGGGCGATTCCAATGGGTTGGGCGGCGGTTAGTGAGTCCTTACCTCTTGTTTGTTGGCTGGTGTTCTTCGCGAATATCTGCTGGACGGTGGCTTACGACACGCAATATGCGATGGTTGATCGTGATGACGACCTGAAGATTGGCGTGAAATCCACAGCGATTCTGTTCGGTCGTTTCGATAAGTTGATCATCGGCTTATTGCAGTTGGCCACGCTGGGGCTAATGGCGCTAGTCGGATTGATGTTGCATTTGAACGGGGCGTTTTACTGGTCACTGCTGGTGGCGGGCGGCTTCTTTGTGTATCAACAAAAGCTGATTGCTCAACGTGAACGCGATCCTTGCTTCCAGGCCTTTCTAAATAATAACTACGTTGGTCTGGTGCTGTTTATCGGCGTACTTCTCAATACTCAGCCATTTATTGACCTGTTTTAAGGGGTTGCTGCCATAAAAAAGGCGACCCGTTGAGGGTCGCCTTTCTGTTTTTTATGCCCGACGTTATTCGTGGGCTACAGCACTTTCAATGGTCAGACGGACATCACTGGTCACCAGCTCTGCCAGCATCTGCCACATAATGTGGGTGCGTTCCGCATCGGCATCGCCTGAATCACTGATGTAGCCTTCATCACGCAGTGACAGCACCAGCGCGGTAAACACCGCTTTGTCGAAGAACTCTGGCGCGTTAATGCCATGCAACACTGACAAACGCTGCGCCAGCGTGCGGCTCTCTTTCTCCAGCGTGCCGCGGTTAATCGTCGGCTTGGCACTCAGAATGGCGAAGGTGATGGCAAAACGCTGCAGCGTTTCACGGATACCGGCAGCCAGCAGTTGCAATGAACGATGGCGGGCCGGATTCATGCGTAACTGCCCATCATGCTCGGTAATCAGGCCTTGTCGCGCCATCTCAGCACAGAGGGCATTCAGCACGCCTGGCAGCTCTGCGTTATCCCAGCGCAGGAACAGCTCACTCTTCAGCATCGGGTAAACCAGACTCACCTGACGCAGCAGCTCCGCCTCACTGATCTCACGATGCTGCTGCACAATAGCGGCAATCAGCGATGGCATGACCAGCATGTGGTGGATGTTGTTGCGGTAATAGGTCATCAGGACGGCCTGTTCGCGCGGCAGAATGATGATATCGCCAATGCTGTCTTGTTCCGTCTCGAACTTGTTCATGCCCATGGCGTGATCAAGCAGCGCTTCAGCACTCATCTCCGGCACAGTCGCTTCCGGTGAATAAGGCACGTTACGCAGCAGCTGGGTGTAGCATTCCAGTTGCTCAATCAACTGCTCACGCGTCAGGGAACGCTGACGAGAAGCCAGCAGCGCGGTGACGCACAGGTTCATGGCGTTGGCGGCACCGGCTTCGTTAATACGCACCATCAGACGTGCCGCGATATCATTTACGGTCGGCGTCATCCATGCCGGGCGTTGTGGTTCAATCGGATCGATCGCATCACGCCATTCCGGCACGTTTTTGTTCAGATAGTTCATCAACGGCAGGGGTTCGCCGAAGTTAACGTAGCCCTGGCCAAGATTGCGCAGTTTACGTAACCCGCGCACCATCTGCAGGAAACTCTCTTTCTCTTTGGCCGCGCCACGTAACTCTTTGGCGTAAGTACCCACTTCCATGACGTGTTCATAGCCGATGTAGATCGGAACAAACGTAATCGGACGGCTACCGCCGCGCAACATGGCTTGCAAGGTCATCGACAGCGTGCCGGTTTTAGGATCCAGCAGTCGGCCCGTGCGCGAGCGCCCGCCTTCAACGAAATACTCGACTGAATATCCGCGGCTGAACAACTCGCCCAGATATTCACGGAACACCGTGGAATAGAGTTTGTTGCCCTTGAAGGTACGGCGAATAAAGAAAGCACCCAGACGACGGAAAATCGGACCTGCTGGCCAGAAGTTCAGGTTGATGCCGGCCGCGATGTGTGGCGGCACCAGCCCCTGATGGTAGAGCACGTAAGAGAGCAGTAGATAGTCCATGTGGCTGCGATGGCAGGGCACATACACAATCTCATGGCCATCTTGCGCCAGCTGACGGACTCGCTCGCCACCGTTGACGTTGATGCCCTGATAAAGGCGGCTCCACAGCCAGCCCATCACGCGGTCTGTGACGCGAATGGCCTCATACGAGAAGTTCGCTGCGACCTCTTCCATCATCTCAACAGCATTCTGCTGGGCTTTCTCGTGCGAGATTTTTTTGCTACGCGCTTCATCTTCAACCGCTTTTTCAATCGCTTTGGATTGCAGCAGCTTGTTGAACAGATCCTGACGCGCAGGCAGACGTGGGCCTACAGCAGCCAGGCGCTGACGCGCGAAGTGAATGCGAGCCACGCGTGCCAGCTTCTGGGCAATCGACTTATCCGTACCGTGCTCCGTCGCCATCTGGCGCAGGGAAACGGTCGGCGAGAAGCGCACAAAGCTGTCACGTCCGTGCCACAAAATGGCGAAGAATTTCTCTACACCATTAAGGATGCGCAGATGTGGCGTATCTTCTCCCTGGATTTCGCGTCCCGGCGCACGACCAAACATCACCGCCACCGGTAACATCTGTACGTCGAGATCAGGGTTACTGCGGTGCAAATCGAGATAGTCGTGGAATAGCTTCACCGACTCAGGATTGGCAACGAAATAGGGGAATACGCGTGGGCCATCATGAATAAACACGTGACGCGGCAGTAGCGTGCCGTCGATCTCCAGCGGAGCCAGCGGATCGGGCAGATCATGTTTCAGGCACTGTGCCCGAAGAGTGAGCAGGTCAGCCTTTGAATCATAAGGCAAAACATACATCACTGGACGAGTCGGATCGATCCCGTGTTCTGAGACAGGATCGGTCGGAATGACCTTACTCTTTACCAAAAAAGAGAGTGGTAAATTCAATAGTTTGTAATAAAGTTTACGCCAACCTGACATAGACAACTTAAAGCCTCTTGTTAGCAAAGCGCGGCAAGCATACCAGAAAGTGCAACGAAGATCTGTGGCTTACACGACCTCAGATAGCCCACATATTGACGCCAAATCACATCAAGGGTTCCAAAGCATGGCAAATAACGTCACCGGTATTCAAAGAATAGTGAATGCAGCCGGTTATTCCTGGCAGGGCTTGCGCGCCGCCTGGAAACATGAAGCCGCATTTCGTCAGGAAGCCATTGCTGCACTGGTGGCGATTGTGGTGGCTTGCTGGCTGGATGTTGATGCGATTTCCCGCGTACTGATGATTGGCTCCGTGGTGCTGGTGATCATTGTTGAAATCCTGAATAGCGCCATTGAAGCGGTGGTGGACCGCATTGGGCAAGAGCGCCATCCTTTAGCCGGACGAGCAAAAGATATGGGCTCAGCGGCGGTGTTGCTGGCTATCTTACTGGCTCTGTTTGTCTGGATCGCACTGCTCTGGTCGCATTTGCGATAGGCATTCCAGAATCTTCAAACCGCTGATTTTTCCCTCTGTTTTGGTTTTCATTTCGCCAATACCTGTATATACTCACAGCGACTGTATAAACAACCAGGGGGCGGGATGAAAGCGTTAACCACCAGGCAGCAACAGGTCTATGATCTGATTCGCGACCACATTAACCAGACCGGCATGCCGCCAACGCGTGCGGAAATTGCTGCGCAACTGGGTTTTCGCTCGCCCAATGCTGCGGAAGAACACCTGAAAGCACTGGCGCGTAAAGGCGTCATCGAGATTGTATCCGGCGCATCTCGCGGCATCCGCCTGCTAATGGAAGAAGAAGTCTCCGAAGGGTTGCCGCTGATCGGTCGCGTGGCCGCCGGTGAGCCGCTGCTGGCGCAAGAGCACATCGAAGCGCACTATCAGGTTGATGCCAATCTGTTTAAACCTACCGCCGATTTTCTGCTGCGGGTGAGTGGTATGTCGATGAAAGACATCGGGATTATGGACGGCGACTTGCTTGCCGTGCATAAAACCCAGGAAGTCCGTAATGGTCAGGTTGTGGTGGCGCGCATTGATGATGAAGTGACCGTCAAACGCTGGAAAAAGCAGGGTGCCATTGTGCATTTGCTGCCAGAAAACACCGAATTCCAGCCGATTGTGGTCGATACCCGTGAGCAGGCTCTGACCGTTGAAGGTTTGGCTGTGGGCATCGTACGTAACGGCGAATGGCTTTAATCTCTCATTGAATTCCCCCGCTGCGGTTGGTCGCTGTGCTGACCGCAGTCTGATACATTGATTTTCCTCTTCAGGCTGATTGCCGGTTAATGGTCCTATTGACCAGCGCAACAATGGAACGGGCGAATGCGGCTGTTTTCCTCTTCAGATAAAGCATTGTGGCGGCTGGCGCTGCCGATGATTCTCTCCAATATTACCGTTCCGCTGCTCGGTGTCGTCGATACGGCAGTGATTGGCCATCTCGATAGCCCCATTTACCTCGGTGGCGTGGCGGTAGGTGCAACGGCGACCAGTTTCATCTTTATGTTGCTGTTGTTCCTGCGCATGAGCACCACGGGTTTGACTGCGCAGGCGTTTGGCGCGAACGATAAAACCGCCTTAGCGCGGGCGTTGACGCAACCTCTGCTGATCGCCCTGGTGGCGGGCGTGCTGTTTTTATTACTGCGCGCGCCCTTCAGTTTGATCGCCGCCTCATTAATGGGCGGCAGCCCGGAAATGCAACACCAGGCACAAATTTTTATCAACATTCGCTGGCTTAGCGCACCGGCGACCTTAGCCAATCTGGTGATTTTGGGCTGGTTGCTTGGCGTGCAATATGCGCGAGCGCCGATGGTGCTGCTCATTGTCGGTAACCTGGTGAATATCCTGCTCGATCTCCTGTTTGTGCTGAAGCTTCACTGGGGCGTTGCAGGTGCGGCGGCGGCAACGGCGGTGGCAGAGTACGTCACGCTGGGTGTGGGGTTATGGATGGTGGTACGTGTGCTTAAGTTGCGCGGCATTTCTTTCAATCTGCTAAAACAGAGCTGGCGTGGTGATGCGGCACGCCTGTTCCGGCTCAACCGCGACATCATGCTGCGTTCGCTGATGGTGCAAATCTGTTTCGCGTCACTCACCTTGCTGGGCGCGCGTTTAGGGCCAGATGTTGTTGCGGTGAATGCCGTACTGCTGATGTTCCTGACGTTTACGGCCTATGCGCTGGATGGTTTTGCCTATGCCGTGGAGGCCTGCTCCGGTGAAGCGGTGGGGGCGCGAGATCGCAGTCGCTTATTACTGATTTGGCATGCTGCCTGCCGTCAGGCTGGTATCGTTGCCCTGGCGTTCGCAGCCATCTATGCGATAACCGGCCCCCAAATTGTGGCGTTGCTCACCTCGCTTGAGCCACTGCGAGAGATGGCCGATCGCTATCTTGGCTGGCAGGTGATTCTGCCGCTGATCGGTGTCTGGTGTTATCTGCTGGACGGTATGTTTATCGGCGCCACGCGCGGGCGCGAAATGCGCAACAGCATGGTGATGGCGGCAGTGGGTTATGGGCTTGCCTTACTGACACTCCCGTGGCTCGGCAATCACGGCTTATGGCTGGCGGTGACGGTGTTTCTTGCCTTGCGTGGCTTGACGCTCTGGTGGATGTGGCGACGTCACTGGCGACACGACAGCTGGTTCACTGTTTGAATAAGCGAAGCGTAACCTACAGATTATTCTGTATTTTTTTGCGTAATCCTATCTGGCTACTATAATTATCTCAAACGGCGCAATTGAGTAGCGCGTTGTGTGGGTGATTACCTGATTTATCAGGAGATCATCGCATCTCACTCAGGATGATGTGGAGGATTATGATGAACAAAGACGAAGCGAGCGGTAACTGGAAGCAGTTTAAAGGGAAAATGAAAGAGAAGTGGGGCAAGCTGACGGATGACGATATGACGGTCATCGAAGGTAAGCGCGATCAGCTTGTCGGTAAAATTCAGGAACGCTACGGCTACGCGAAAGACCAGGCCGAAAGCGAAGTGAAAGACTGGGAAAGTCACAATAAAGATTACCGCTGGTAACCGGAATTAAGGAAGATGCTCCTACCCCGCCGATCACCCGTCGGCAAGGCACAAGGAAGTGCCACTCACCCTTTTCTCACTCTCTTTTTCGTATCAATCTCATGATCGTGATCGCAGCTATCGTGAAGATTGCATGCTGCGACTTCTGCGCAGTTCTCGCACAAACCATGGGCTTCAATAACCGTGTGGCGCAATGAGAAACCGGCCTGATCGGCCAATCCCGAAATAATCTTTTCTACGCCCTGTGCGTGTTTTTCACTGACTGCCGCACAACCATCACACACCAGCATCACCGAAGTATGCGCAGGCTCGTCGAAATGGTGGCAAACCACATAACTGTTATTTGATTCGACACGATGAATAAAACCCTGCTCCAGCAGAAAATCCAACGCGCGGTAAATGGTCGGAGGTTTAGCCTGCGGCTCGCTGATGCGAAGTTGATCCAGCAGATCGTAAGCACTGATCGAACCATTCTGCTCAGCCATTAAACGCAACACTTCAGCGCGTTGAGTGGTCAGGCGCACGCCGCGGTCAAGGCAAAGGGATTCTGCCTGAGTAAGCAGTTGTGCGGGCGTGAGGTTTGACATAAATGTTCTCCAGGTTGCAGGCGATGTTATTTTATCACACAAACTTTTACCCTGCTGTGATTGCTTTTTACCCGGTTAAAGACCTGGAAAAATCCCGTTAATCAATAAATTAACTTAACCTTCCTGTTGTGCTGATAAAACTGCTCATTTCAGACCCTCTATGAGATCAGTCATATAGCGTAATTATCACGCTATTTTTGCTTTGCAACTCACCGGGTTAGCGTCTAAGGTTCAAAAGGTCTTAAGTAATATCTGGCATCAATTTAGGCTTTGTTCATTTTTCTGCATAACTAAACAGCAGAATGGTGTGGTTGTATCCAATTCTGCGAACAGCAGTGCTATTTCCTTTTAATTCACAGCAATGATGCGTTAGCCAGGGTTCAGAATAGCGGCTAACTAAACTGTTTCGTTTCTGAGTTATTCAGCGACATTTCAAAGGTGATGGCAGGCTCATGGTGAAGACATTATTCAGGCACAAAAAAGTAGCTTATCTTGTTGGTTTGAATGCAGTATTTCTTTCTTCTTCAGCTCTGGCAGCAGGTACATGGTATGACGCGCGTAACGATGCCATGGGTGGCACCGGCGTCGCTTCGTCAACCTGGAGTTCAGCGGTGCTGGCTAACCCGGCATTGATGACCAAAGCCAAACCTGAAGATAACGTCAGCGTCATATTCCCTTCAGCCGGTGTGCAGGTTACCGACAAAGACAAATTAATTAACAAAGTTGATGACATCACGGACAGTGTTGATCGCTACAAAAACGTGATCGACAACCTGACGTTTGCCGACTATTTAAGAGGTTATCCGGAATTAAAGGCTGCGGCTGGTGATATGGCTAATCAGCTGGATGACTTAAAGGGTGATAAAGCACACGGTACTGCGGGTGTCGCTTTTGCTGTCACTGTACCGAATGAAACACTGCCTTTTGCCTTTATTACCAAAGCCTACGGTACGGCCAGTGTGCAGGCTAACGTTGTGGACAGCGATATTACCTATCTGCGCGGTGTGGCTAACGGCACGGTGATCCCCGTGCCAGGCGATCAGGATAAACTGAGTTCGAGCGGTCATGGTCTGGCAGCACTAGTCACGGACTATGGTGTGGCACTGGCACATGAATTTGATGTCGCTGGCCATCCGGTTTCTGTGGGCGTGACACCAAAGCTGCAAAAAACCTGGCTGTATAACTACACCGCCAGTATTTATAACTTTGATAAAAGTAATATCAACAACAGCCAATACCGCAGTTCCGATACCGGCTTCAACATTGATGCAGGCATCGCGACCGACTTTGGTGAGCATTGGACGTTGGGTGTGACAGGGCAGAACCTGATCTCACGCGACATCGACACCAAAACAGTGGAAGGCTACCGCGATACCTATCAAATCCGTCCGCTGGTCACGTCAGGTCTGGCCTGGAACTACGGCGCGTTCACCCTGGCAGGCGATGTTGATTTGACGCAAACCAAGCGTTTCAAATCGGAAGAAAGCAGCCAATATGCGGGAGTGGGTGCCGAGTATCGCGTGCTGGATTGGTTAGCACTGCGCGCGGGTTATCGTGCGGATATGAAATCAAACGATACCAATGTGTTTACCGCAGGTCTGGGCGTTTCACCGTTTAACAACACGGTGCATCTGGATCTTGCTGGTTCAGTGGGTGACGATAATACCTGGGGCGGCATGCTGCAGCTCGGGTTTAACTTCTGATTGCGTCATTTCACATCACGCTAACATTCACCCTGAAATGGCGTGAACATGCTCACAAAAACAGGTCGCCATTGGCGGCCTGTTTCATTATTGGGCACACAATTTGTGATCGTTATCAATCAGCGAAGCTGTGCCAGATTCAACTGGGAAAGTAGCCAATCTTTAAAGCTATTTAACGCAAAGTGGCGATGCTGATGTCGTGGGAACACCAGGTAATGGCCGATATAGTGAATCTCCTGGGTGGTCTCAATCAGCGGACAAACTAAGCGCCCACTGGCAAGCTCTCGTTCTGCTAATAATTTGGATTCCAGCACCACCCCCAGACCATCAACGGCAGCGGCAATCGCCATAAAACTGCGGTCAAAGCGCAAACCATAATGGCGCGGAGGCGTCAGGTGATTGGCTTCAAACCAGCCCTTCCATTGGTAGAGTTGCACATCGCACTGAATCAACGATTGGTGATAGAGGTCTTCCGGGCAGCGAATGCGTGCGGCAATCTCTGGTGAGCAAAGCGGTGTTAATTCCTCCACGGCCAGCGGGATTTTCTCGTAAGGCGAAGGACGCGGCTCGCCATAAACAATATCTAAATCATAGTCATCCTGCTCAAAGCGCGCATATTCGGTGCTGGCTGAAAGACGCAGATCAATATGTGGGTGTGCGGCAATAAAGCTTCCCAGGCGGGGTAATAGCCACTGATGGGCAAAGCTTGGCGCGGTGTGCAGACGCAGTGGTCGCGATTCATCAGCAGTGACGAGCGAAAGCCCACGCTGCATCTCATCAAATCCCCGCTGGATATGTTCCAGCAAGATGGCCCCTTCTTTGGTTAGCATGATTTCGCGCGTACTGCGCTGAAACAGGCGCGTGTCGAGCGTCTCTTCCAGCTTACGAATCGCATGACTAATGGCGCTAGGCGACAAATCCAACTCTTGCGCTGCGGCGGTAAATGCCCCTGTGCGGCCTGCGGCTTCAAACGCGCGCAACAGCGAAAGTGGGGCTTTTTTTAATAATGTCATTTGTGAATCCCATTCAACAGTTGATGCATTTTTTGCTTTTGTCGGCAGGCGCCAAGGCTGAGTAATCTGCTGCTAAACGGCAAGCAGGTGAAAATGGCACGTGAATCCGCTGCAGCTTTCACCATGACAGATCGCTCTTCTGCTTGCCAACTCTGCTGATTTTCTCTTCTTTCAGGAACAGATATGACGACTCTTGCAGAACCGGAATTGAGCCTTACACAGCGGCTGTCACAGCACGCTTATCGTATTCGTCGCTACGCGTTGCAAATGGGCGAAGTACAGGGGCAAGGCTATATCGGCCAGGCTCTGGGACTGGCTGATATGCTGGCCGTGGCATGGTGCCATGCGATGAATTACCGCGCGGAAGAACCCGAATGGGAAGGCCGCGATCGTTTTCTGCTTTCCCACGGCCACTATGCGATTGCACTTTATGCGGCGTTGATTGAAGCGGGCGTGATTCCTGTGGAGGAGCTGGAAACGTATGGATCTGATGATAGTCGCTTACCGATGTCGGGCATGGCGACCTACACGCCAGGTATGGAAATTTCAGGCGGATCGCTCGGGCAGGGGCTGACGATTGGTGTCGGTATGGCATTGGCATTGCGTCATAAAGGAAATCCGGCTTTTGTTTACAACTCGATGTCTGATGGCGAACTGGATGAAGGGGCAACCTGGGAAGCTGCGATGGGAGCGGCACATCATCAACTGAGTAATTTGATCGTCATGGTGGATATCAACCAGCAGCAAGCAGATGGCCCCTCTGGCAAGGTCATGGGATTTGAACCGCTGGCAGATAAGTGGCAGGCATTTGGCTGGCATGTACAGCGTGTGGATGGCAATGACATTGCTGCTGTGAAGCAGGCATTTGATCGGGCACGCGCGTTAAGCGAACCCAAGCCGCGCGTCATTCTGCTGGACACGCTAATGGGTAAAGGCGTGCCATTCCTGGAAGCGCGTGAAAAGAATCATTTTATTCGTGTGGATGCTGACGAGTGGCAACAGGCCATCACCATCCTCGATCAGGCTCAGGAGGCCACGCAATGAGCAGCATCACCACAGAGAAAAAGCCACGCCTGACAACGTCGGCGATGATTGCCTCAATTGCCGCAGAAGGACAAGCCACGGTTGCTGCGCCCTTTGGTCATGCGCTGGTCAAAGCCGCTGCGACCCGGCCGTCGATCGTTGGGTTGACTGCCGACCTGTCAAAATACACCGATTTGCATATCTTCGCCCAGGCCTATCCAGAACGTCATTTCCAGATGGGCATGGCAGAGCAGCTATTGATGGGCGCAGCCGGTGGCATGGCGAAGGAGGGCATGACGCCATTTGCGACCACCTATGCGGTGTTTGCCACGCGTCGTGCCTACGACTTTATCCATCAGGTGATCGCGGAAGAGCAGCTGAATGTGAAAATCTGCGCTGCGCTGCCGGGGTTAACCACTGGCTACGGCCCAAGCCATCAGGCCACTGAAGATATCGCGCTGATGCGGGGTATTCCGGGCATGACCATTGTTGATCCTTGTGATGCGCTGGACACGGAGCAAGCCGTTGCCGCTATCGCTGACCATCAGGGGCCGGTTTATATGCGTCTGTTGCGCGGTAAGGTGCCGCTGGTGCTGAACGAATACGATTATCAATTCGAACTGGGCAAAGCCAAATTGCTGCGCGATGGCCGTGATGTGCTGCTGATTTCCAGTGGGATTATGACAATGCGAGCACTGGAGACAGCAAAAGCGCTGGCAGCCGATAACGTCGATGTTGCGGTATTGCACGTACCGACCATCAAGCCTCTGGACACTGAAACCATTATCACCCAGTGCCGCCGTGCCGGGCGTTTAGTGGTGGTGGTTGAGAACCATAGCCTGGTCGGCGGTTTGGGTGAGGCGGTGGCGACCACGTTAATGCATGCGCAGGTCATGCCCGTGTTTCGTCAAATCGGCTTGCCCGATCAGTTCCTGGATGCGGGCGCGTTGCCCACTTTGCACGACCGCTACGGCATTTCCACAGAAGCGATGGTCAGCGCGATTCGCGTCTGGCTGGCATAACGGCGCGAAAGGAGAACAGCATGAAGGTGATATTTGTCGGCACCGGGGCAATTGGTGTTCCTATGGCTTGCCAGATTCAGCGTGCAGGGCATGCGGTAATCGGAGTGGATGTGTTTGAAGCGTCGCGCCAGCGTGCTCAGGCGCAGGGAATTGAAGCGGTTAGTCGCATTGCAGAAGCACCTGAAGCGGATGTAGTGGTGGTGATGGTCGCCACGCCACAACAGCTGCAGGCGCTGGTGGCGGAAGCGCTGCCGCAGGTGGCTGGTCAGCACTGGGTCATCATGTCCACTGTCGGGCCGCAGGCGGTACGTGAGGCGGCTTCTTCACTGATTGCTGCCGGTGCGCAGGTGGTGGATGCACCGGTCACGGGCGGAACCGCCCGTGCCAGCACCGGTGAGTTAGTGATTTTTGCTTCCGGCGCATCTGCCGCCATTGCCTTTGTTGAGCCAGTACTCAAAACCATGGGATCGGTGTCGATCGTGGGTGACGAGGTTGGCGAGGGGCAGGGGATCAAGGTGATCAATCAGCACCTTTGCTCGGTGCATATTGTGGCAGCCGCGGAGGCGCTAAGTCTGGCAAAGTCGCTGGGGTTAGCACCCGCTCAGGTATTGAAACTGGTCGAGCGCGGCGCGGCGGGATCGTGGATGTTGTCAGATCGTGGTCCGCGCATGCTGGAGGGGACAGATGTCCCGGTCTCCAGCGCCATCAACATCTTTGTCAAAGATAGCGGGTTAGTGGCAGAGGCGGCGACCGCCTGCCACGCTGAGGTTCCGCTGTTACAGGTCGCTCATGCTCGTTATCTGGCGGCAGCAGAAGCCGGATTGGGGCAACGTGATGACAGCAGAGTGATCGAGACCTGGAGCAAACCTGCAAATTAACCGCTCCATCACTGCTGCCCGAAAAATACGATAATACCGGGGTAACACATGAACACGACTTCTGTACCTGCAAACACCCGCGACAATGCGGTGAAAGTCTCTTTCGCCTCAATGATTGGCTCAGCGGTGGAGAGCTATGATTTCTTTATCTACGGCACCGCCGCTGCAGCCTGGTTCGGTAAGATCTTTTTCCACACCCAAGAGCCTATCGTCGGCATTCTGGCGGCATTCGCCACTTTAGCGGTCGGCTTCCTGATGCGCCCGTTTGGCGGCTACCTCGCCGGCCATTTCGGCGATCGCTATGGCCGAAAAACCGTGCTGTTCTGGTCATTACTGGCCATGGGCGGTGCCACCGTATTGATCGGTGCGTTGCCAACCTATGAGCAGGCTGGCGTGCTGGCACCGATCTTGTTGATCTTATTACGCATGATCCAGGGGATCGGATTCGGCGCAGAGTGGGGCGGCGCGGTGTTAATGGCATTTGAGCATGCGCCCGTGAAAAAGCGCGGTTTCTATGGTGCAGTACCGCAACTCGGGATACCGCTCGGCCTGCTGCTGGCGAATGGCTCTTTCCTGCTCTCTGCGGCACTGTTTGAAGGTGATTGGGTGTGGCGCATGCCGTTCCTGATCTCTTTTGTGATGGTGGCCATTGGCATCTTTATCCGAATGCAGGTCGCGGAATCGCCGGAATTCGAGAAAGCCAAAGCAGATAAGCAGATTGTGCAACAGCCCGCGCTGGAAGTGATTCGTCGCGACTGGCGCACCATCGTCAAAATTATGGGGCTACGCCTGGCAGAGACGGGTGGCTACTACATCACGACCAGTTTTATGTTGTCCTATGTGGTGCTGGCGGAAATCACAGATACGCGCCATGTGTTATGGGGCACGTTGATTGGTTCAGCGCTGGGGCTCGGCAGCCATCTGCTGTATGGCGCGCTAAGTGATAAGGTGGGACGTCGCCCAATATTCCTGATTGGCGCCATCTTCACCATTCTGTTTGGCATTCCTATGTTTATGCTGATCAACACCGGTGCAGTGATGATGGTGATTGTCGCTGTCGCTATGTCTCTGCTCTTTAGCCATGACCCGATATTTGCCGTAGAGTCGAGTTGGTTCTCCGAACAGTTTCCGGCTAACGTCCGCTCCTCGGGTATCTCATTGGGCTACAACGGCGCTTCCGTGGTGGCGGGGTTGTTGCCGTTCATCGCAACAGGCGTGTATGGCATGGTCGGCTGGATCGGACCGGCGGTGATGTTCTCGTTACTGGGTGTCATTTCAACCTGGGTCGCCTTCAACACACGGGAAACCGCGCCGGTGAAAGTGGGCGAGCCCTCTCTGGCAGCCTCATCAACCTCAACAGCCCCGACGGTGTGAGTGAAATAACGGGCGGCTGTGTAGCCCGTTATTGCTGTGGTATCATTGCGCAGTTTCTCGTCACTCACTAACTCCGGATTTACTGCGTTTCATGACCGATACTTTCTCTTCGCAACGTTTTTCTATCGCTCCGATGCTGGACTGGACCGATCGCCACTGCCGTTATTTTCACCGTAAGCTGAGCGGCGATACGCTGCTGTATACCGAAATGGTGACCACGGGCGCCATTATTCACGGCAAAGGCGATTATCTGGCTTACAGCGAAGAGGAGCATCCGCTGGCGCTGCAGTTGGGCGGAAGCGATCCGGCAGCCCTGGCGCAATGTGCGAAGCTGGCGGAAGCGCGCGGTTACGACGAGATTAACCTTAACGTCGGTTGCCCATCCGATCGCGTGCAGAATGGGCGCTTTGGTGCCTGTCTGATGGCTGACGCCGCGCTGGTCGCAGATTGCATTAAAGCGATGCGTGATGTGGTGAGCATTCCGGTGACGGTGAAAACCCGTATTGGGATTGATGAGCAGGACAGCTATGCCTTCCTGTGTGATTTCGTTGGCACCGTGGCCGATAAGGGTAACTGCGATACCTTTATTATTCATGCGCGGAAAGCCTGGCTTTCAGGTTTAAGCCCGAAAGAGAACCGCGAAATTCCCCCGCTGGATTATCCGCGTGTGTACCAATTGAAGCGTGATTTCCCCGCGCTGACCATGGCGATTAACGGCGGCATTAAAACGCTGGAAGAAGCGAAAGTGCATTTGCAGCATATGGACGGCGTGATGATGGGGCGCGAAGCGTATCAGAATCCCGGTATTCTGGCGCAGGTTGATCGCGAGCTGTTCGGCCGTGATACACCTTTAGTCGATCCGGTTGCGGTGGTGCGTGCGATGTATCCTTACATCGAGGCAGAACTGAGCAAAGGCACTTATTTGGGCCACGTTACACGTCATATGTTGGGCCTGTTCCAGGGTATCCCAGGCGCGCGCCAGTGGCGTCGTCATTTAAGTGAGAATGCCCATAAGCCGGGGGCCGATATACGGGTGCTGGAAGCGGCACTGGCGCTGGTCGCGGATAAGATTCCACAGGAAGCCTGATTGTAGGTGAGTCGCGGTGGGGCGGTGTGCCCGGCCATAAAAGGGCAGTCCGAACGCCAGGGAAAGCAAACCTCTGTGCCGATCTGCCGCGCGAACCTTCGCCCCATTTTTGGGAAACGGCCCGATGCTGCGCATGGCTGAAAACGCTCTCAGCGTATTTGTCTCTGGCGCGGAAGCTTTGCTTTTCTGACGGGCCATTTCTGTCCCTTCAGAGGAGCATCGCTGCCGTTAATACGGTTTAAAATGCACCAATAATTAGTGAATTTCATCACTGCTGAAATATTTCCTCTGAATATAACATCTTATTTTTCAATGTATTAACCGTATGCCTATATTGGCACGTATCTTGTAATACATTCTGTGTTACTTACACAGGAGTGCCTTCGTGGAAATTTTATTTGTTATCGGCTTTTTTCTGATGCTGTTGCTGACTGGCGTTTCACTGCTGGGTGTTATCGCTGCATTGGTTGTTGCCACCGTTGTGATGTTCCTCGGCGGGTTATTCGCGCTTGTTATCAAGTTGTTACCGTGGCTGGTGTTGGCGGTGGTAGCCGTGTGGCTTTATCGCGCCTTTACGACACCGAGCGGTGAAGTGAAATTGAACAGACTGAAAAGAAAAATCAGTAAGATAGAGAGGACGGGCTGGCGCTAATTGCGGGAGCGATCACAGAGTCGGTAATTGCTTAGTACGAATCTGCAATTAAACATATTTTTTACTTATGTTTTCTGTCAGGATGCGTAAAGTAATTCAAAACGAATTCATCGCCGCTGACCCTACACCAGCGCGAACTATAAAAAGAAAGAAAAAAGGGCTTCCTTCGGGAAGCCCTTAACTTTTTAGGGAATCAGCAAGCTGGAACCTTGCGTGGCGCGGCTCTCAAGAACCTGATGCGCGCGCACCGCATCGCTCAAGGCAAACTTCTGCGCTTCTGGTACTTTCAGCTGAATCGCACGACTGGCAATTAACGAGAACAACTCGTTGCTGGCGTTATCCAGTTCCTGACGATTGGTAATGTAACCAAACAGCGAAGGGCGTGTGACAAACAGCGAACCTTTCTTGTTCAGAATCCCAAGATCAACGCCGGTGACGGGGCCCGAGGCATTACCAAAACTCACCATTAAGCCATGACGACGCAGGCTATCGAGAGAAGGTTCCCAGGTATCTTTCCCCACCGAGTCATACACCACCGCGACCTTTTCACCGTCAGTCAATTCACTGACGCGCTGAGCGATATTCTCCTCGCGATAGTTAATGGTCGCCCAGGCACCGGCATTTTTTGCAATCTGCGCTTTTTCGGCGGAGCCCACGGTACCAATCAGATGCGCGCCCAGCGCTTTAGCCCACTGACAGGCAATCAGTCCCACTCCGCCCGCTGCGGCATGGAACAGGAAGATTTCATCGGCTTTCACTTTGTAGGTCTGACGCAGCAAATACTGCACGGTTAAGCCTTTCAAAAACGAGGCAGCACCTTGTTCAAAGCTAATGCTCTCCGGCAGGATCACCAGGCGCTCTTCCGCCACGTTATGCATTTCGCTATAGGCACCCAGCGCAGCCTGACAATAGACCACGCGGTCGCCGGGCTTAAAGCGCGTCACGCCTGAGCCAACACGTTTCACCACGCCAGCGGCTTCAGTGCCCAGCCCGGACGGGAAAGCTGCCACCGGATAGAGCCCGCTACGCACATAGGTGTCGATATAGTTGATGCCAATCGCCTTGTTTTCGACCTGAACCTCATTTTCGGCGGGATCGGCCAGCTCAAAATCGACCCATTGCAGTACCTCCGGGCCACCGTGTTGGTTGAACTGAATACGCTTTGCCATTCTGACTCCTGTGATTGTTCATCCTGGGACGGTATACTTGCGCGTCCCTTTCACGATCGGTAATGCATTCACTATGGCAGGAAATAAACCCACCAACAAATCCAACGAACCCCGCGATCGTCAGCTGGAAGGCGTGAAAATGCCGCCGCACTCTATTGAAGCGGAGCAGTCGGTGCTCGGTGGGTTGATGCTGGATAACGAACGCTGGGATAACGTCTCCGAGCGCGTGGTGGCGGATGATTTCTTCAACCGTTCGCACCGCATGATCTTCTCTGAGATGCAGCGTCTGCTGGAAATGGGCCAGCCGATTGACCTTATTACGCTCTCTGAATCGCTGGAAACACTGGGCGAGCTGGAGATGGCCGGTGGCTTTGCTTATCTGGCAGAGCTGGCGAAAAACACGCCAAGTGCGGCGAACATCGGCGCTTATGCGGATATCGTGCGTGAACGTGCCGTTGTGCGCCAAATGATCTCGGTCGCGAACCAAATTGCTGATGCCGGTTACGATCCGCAGGGGCGCAGCAGTGAAGATTTGCTCGATTTCGCAGAATCCAACGTCTTTAAGATTGCTGAACAGCGCGCCAATAAAGCAGAAGGCCCGCAGAACATTGAGCAAATTCTGGAAGCCACGGTCTCGCGTATTGAAGCGCTGGTGTCGACCCCGCACGATGGTGTCACCGGAGTGGACACCGGCTATCAGGATCTCAACAAAAAGACCGCCGGTTTGCAGGGTTCAGATTTGATCATCGTGGCGGCGCGTCCGTCGATGGGTAAAACCACTTTCGCCATGAACCTGTGCGAAAACGCCGCGATGCTACAAGACAAACCGGTGCTGATTTTCAGTCTGGAGATGCCCAGCGAACAGCTGATGATGCGTATGCTGGCGTCATTGTCGCGCGTGGACCAGACGCGCATTCGTACCGGCCAGCTGGAAGACGAAGATTGGGCGCGCATCTCTGCCACCATGGGCATCCTGCTTGAGAAGAAGAACATGTTTATCGATGATTCTTCTGGTCTGACGCCCACGGAAGTGCGTTCGCGCGCGCGCCGCGTGTTTCGTGAAAACGGCGGTTTAAGCCTGATCATGATCGACTATCTCCAGTTGATGCGCGTGCCGGCGCTATCGGACAACCGTACGCTGGAGATCGCAGAGATCTCGCGCTCGCTCAAAGCCTTGGCGAAAGAGCTGAATGTTCCGGTGGTGGCGTTGTCGCAGCTTAACCGCTCACTGGAGCAGCGCGCCGATAAACGTCCGGTGAACTCGGATCTGCGTGAATCGGGTTCGATCGAGCAGGATGCTGACTTGATTATGTTCATCTATCGCGATGAGGTGTATCACGAAAACAGCGATCTTAAAGGCATCGCCGAGATCATCCTCGGTAAGCAGCGTAACGGCCCTATCGGCACAGTACGATTGACCTTCAATGGCCAGTGGTCGCGTTTTGATAACTACGCAGGGCCGTCTTACGACGACGAATAATCCTTTCCAACGAGATGCATGCACGATTTGTGCATGCATTTCACGTCATCAGAAAATAGTGTTGGACAACCTTGGCTTTAATCAGGTTATCTGTACCAAAGCGCACCCTATAACGCTGTGGAAGCAGAATGACTCAGGTAGACGATTACGACCTTAAGATATTGACACTATTACAATCTAACGGCCGCCTTACCAATCAGGAACTCAGTGATTTAGTCGGTCTTTCGGCGTCTCAATGTTCACGCCGCCGCATCAATCTCGAACAGGCAAACCTCATCCTCGGCTATCACGCACGGCTCTCGCCGGACGCGGTGGGTCTTGGCATGGTGGGCTTGATTGAAGTGCGTTTAAAGAATCACACGCCAGATTATGAAGAGAGTTTCCATCGCATGGTGGCAGAGGAGGATGCGATTGTTGATGCCTTCAAAACCACCGGTGATGCTGATTATCTGCTGAAAGTGGCCGTGGCTGATTTAGCCTCGTTGAGTGCGTTGATCAGTCAGCTGGTGGCCGGCCATCAGAGTGTGGCCCATGTGAAAACCTCCGTGGTGTTGAGCCGTTTAAAAGAGAACGGCTTGATGATTATCCCCGAGCACAAAACGCGCCAAAAAAGTGCATGATGTGCTAATCTGGTGCAATCAAAGCACATTGAATGCAAATAACGCGCACCAGAAAACAGATTTGTGCATGAATCAACGGTTGAATCTTGGGTTGATGCATAAAAACCTGCAATAAAAGCGCCTTAGATATCAATTGGATAATCGCTGGCACCCCATAGGTGGCGACTTAGCGCCGCCTATGTGGTGCGTTTTTTGCATTTGAACCGCATCATTTGCACTGAGATTACTCCATGGATAACGTTGTTCAACCCACTAAAGTTCCTCATTCACTGATTGAAGACGCGCTGGCGATTGTGCTCGGCACCTTAATGGTCTCCTTTGGCGTGATGATGCTGAAACAGGCGGGCGCGCTGACTGGCAGCACTGCAGGTATCGCGTTCTTAATCAGCTATCTGACGCACCTCTCTTTTGGTAGCGCTTTTTTCCTGATTAACCTGCCGTTTTACTGGCTGGCAGTGCGTCGCATGGGCTGGGAATTCACGATTAAAACGTTCTGCGCGGTGGGGCTGGTTTCACTGTTCACACACTTGCATCCGATGTTCATCCATTTTTCTGCGCTAAATCCGTTTTATGCGACATTGTTCGGTAACGTGGTGATGGGGATTGGGTTTATAGTGTTGTTTCGTCACAAAGCCAGTCTCGGCGGTATCAATATTTTGGCACTCTGGCTGCAGGACCGCATCGGTCTGCGCGCCGGCAAACTGCAAATGGCGGTAGATACCTGCGTGGTACTCGCTTCGCTTTTCGTGGTGTCGCTACCGATACTTTTGGCCTCAATTGCGGGCGCGGTGATCCTCAATCTCATCATCGCTATGAATCATCGTCCCGGCCGCTACATGGTTTAATGACGCCTCTTTACCGACTATTTATGACCAATCATGGAGATCTGCACCGTGTTTCAAAACGTTGATGCTTATGCTGGCGATCCAATTCTGTCGCTGATGGAAACCTTCAAACAGGACCCACGCGACAATAAAGTGAATCTGAGCATTGGTCTCTATTACAACGAGGCGGGCATCATTCCTCAGTTGCAAGCCGTGGCTGCGGCAGAAGAACGCCTGCAGGCGCAGCCGCATCAGGCGTCACTTTACCTGCCGATGGAAGGCCTGGGCCCATACCGTAATGCGATTGCACCGCTGCTGTTTGGCAAAGAACACCCGATGCTGAAGGCCGGCCGCATTGCTTCCATCCAGACGTTGGGTGGCTCCGGTGCACTGAAAGTAGGGGCGGATTTCCTCAAGCGTTACTTCCCGCACTCAAATGTGTGGGTGAGCGATCCGACCTGGGAAAACCACATCGCAATTTTCAACGGTGCTGGTTTCGACGCTCAGACTTATCCGTGGTACGACGAAGAGACCAATGGTGTGAAGTTTGATGCGTTTATTGCCAAGCTGAAAACGCTGCCGAAGCAATCTATCGTGCTGTTGCACCCATGCTGCCACAACCCGACGGGTGCGGATCTGACGAACGCACAGTGGGATGAAACCACCGAAGTATTGAAAGCGCAGGAACTGATTCCGTTCCTCGATATCGCTTATCAGGGCTTTGGTGCCGGTATGGAGCAGGATGCTTACGCGATTCGCGCGATTGCGGCTGCGGGCTTGCCAGCACTGGTCAGCAACTCATTCTCGAAAATCTTCTCGCTGTACGGCGAGCGCGTTGGCGGCCTGTCCATCGTGTGCGAGAGCGCAGAAGAATCTGCACGCGTGCTGGGTCAGCTGAAAGCCACCGTGCGTCGCAACTACTCCAGCCCACCAAACTTTGGTGCGCAGGTAGTTTCTTGCGTACTGAACGATGAAGCACTGTTGAACAACTGGCTGGCCGAGGTGGAAGCCATGCGCTTGCGCATCATCGAAATGCGTCAGACGCTGGTCAACGTATTAAGCACCAAACTGCCAGGCAAAAACTTCGATTACCTGCTGAAGCAGCGCGGCATGTTCAGTTACACCGGTTTAAGCGCGCAGCAGGTTGATCGCCTGCGTGATGAGTTCGGCGTGTATCTGATCGCCAGCGGCCGCATGTGTGTGGCTGGCCTTAACAGCCGCAACGTTAACCAGGTGGCTGAGGCCTTTGCTGCCGTGATGTAACGCACTTCACAGCAGGAGAAAACCGCCATGCCTTCGGGCTGGCGGTTTTTTTATGCGCGTAATCGGGTGCCACCGCCTTTACCTTTGGCTGACTTGCTGCACACTTAAACGGTGTCATGACGTCTGTAGTGAAGCCGATGGCAGACGTCATCGGGCCTCACATCGGCCTCTACCAAGGAGAATACCGCATGAACATTTCGGATCTCCTCACCTACTGCATGAGCAAATCGGGTGCGGAGCAGAGCTATAAAAATGAATGGGATGCCACACAGGTAAAAAGCGAAGGCGTACTGTTTGCCATGGTGCATGAGGTGAAAGGGCGTCCGGCGCTCTCGTTGAAAACCTCGCCTGCGCTGGCTGATTTATTGCGCGAAGAGCACAGTGATGTATTCCCGAGCGAGCATCTAAATAAGTCGCACTGGAGCACGCTGTGGCTGGATGGATCCCTAAAGGATTCGCAGATTTATTATCTGGTGGAAGCTTCCTGGCAACAGGCTGACGCCACGCGCGCGGCGGGCGTCAGCCATGATGAAGACGCGCGCTAATTAAGCCGCTGACTCTTCACGCAGGGTGTTGATATCAATCACGAAGCGGTATTTCACGTCGCTTTTCAGCATACGTTCGTAGGCTTCGTTAATCTGGTTCATGGCGATCAGCTCGATATCTGAAGTGATACCGTGCTTGCCGCAGAAATCCAGCATCTCCTGGGTCTCAGCGATACCACCGATCAGTGAACCGGCGATGCTGCGACGTTTGAAGATCAGATTAAAGACCTGTGGAGCCGGATGATCGTGCTCTGGCGCGCCCACCAGCGTCATGTTGCCATCGCGTTTCAGCAGGGCAATAAACGGGTTGAGATCGTGCTGAGCAGCCACGGTGTTGAGGATGAAATCGAAGCTGTTGTTGTGCTGCGCCATTTGATCAGCATCTTTCGAAATCACCACTTCATCAGCACCCAGGCGCTTACCGTCTTCAATCTTCGATGGTGAGGTGGTGAACAGCACCACATGAGCGCCCATCGCATGCGCGATTTTCACGCCCATATGGCCCAGGCCGCCCAGACCGACGATGCCCACTTTCTTACCTGGACCGACGTTCCAGTGACGCAGCGGTGAGTAGGTGGTGATACCGGCACACAGCAGCGGGGCAACGCCTGCCAGCTCAAGGTTTTCCGGCACGCGCAGCACAAAGCTTTCATCAACCACCATGCTGGTGGAGTAACCGCCGTAGGTGATGGCGCCGGTTTCGCGATCTTCACCGTTATAGGTGCCAACAAAACCGTTTTCGCAATACTGCTCCAGTCCTTCCTGGCAGCTTGGACAGCTGCGGCAGGAGTCAACCATACAGCCGACACCGACCAGATCGCCCACTTTGTATTTGTGAGCGTGGCCGCCAACGGCGGTAACGCGTCCAACGATCTCATGGCCTGGCACCACCGGGAAGATGGTGTTTTTCCATTCGTTGCGCGCCTGATGCAGGTCAGAGTGGCAAACGCCACAGTACAACACTTCAATCTGCACATCATGAGCGCGCAGCTCGCGCGGCTTATAGTCGAACGGGGCGAGTTTAGTTTTCGCGTCCTGTGCGGCATAGGCATGCGTAATATTCATGGTGTCTCCAATCGGGTGTGTCGTGAGTGTTTTGCGGGATCCCGTTCAGCGAGCTGAAGGGACAAAGGCGTAACGAGCTACGCCAAAAAGGAACTGTGTAAGGATAGTCAGCAGGATGAGATGCGTATATGCCTGAAGTTGTCTGATTCTTGCCTGTTTCTGCATTTTGCTGCGGAATCTGACAGCGAGGTATCAGGCCCGACTGACTGCAATATTCAGCGAGTAAACTAGAGAGTGCGGCGTCTGTGGATTGAAAGAAATAAGAAGGCCCGCACTGCGGGCCTTCAATTTTACTTCTTCTTCAGCATCGGCTTAAGGAAGCGTGCGGTGTGGGATTTTTCACACTCCGCCACGGTTTCTGGCGTGCCTGAAATCAGGATTTCGCCGCCGCCGCTACCGCCTTCTGGGCCGAGATCGACAATCCAGTCAGCGGTTTTGATCACGTCGAGGTTGTGTTCAATCACCACAATGGTATTGCCCTGATCGCGCAGCTGATGCAGCACTTCCAGCAACTGCTGAATATCAGCAAAGTGCAGACCCGTGGTTGGCTCATCAAGGATATAGAGCGTCTGCCCGGTACCGCGTTTCGACAGCTCACGCGCCAGTTTCACACGCTGCGCTTCACCGCCTGACAGCGTGGTTGCAGACTGACCGAGGCGAATGTAGGACAGGCCCACGTCGATCAGCGTTTGCAGTTTACGCGCCAGCGCAGGGACAGCATCAAAGAACTCACGCGCTTCTTCGATAGTCATATCCAGCACTTCGTGAATGCCTTTGCCTTTGTATTTAATCTCCAGCGTTTCGCGGTTGTAGCGTTTGCCTTTGCACTGATCGCACGGCACATACACATCCGGCAGGAAGTGCATTTCGACCTTGATCACGCCATCGCCCTGGCAGGCTTCGCAACGTCCACCGCGCACGTTAAAGCTGAAGCGTCCTGGATTGTAGCCACGGGAACGTGCTTCAGGTACACCGGCAAACAGCTCACGCACCGGAGTGAAAATGCCGGTGTAAGTAGCAGGGTTCGAGCGCGGCGTACGGCCAATTGGGCTCTGGTCAATGTCGATGACTTTATCGAAATGCTCCAGACCGGCGATCTCGCGATACGGCGCCACTTCCGTGGTGGTCGCGCCGTTCAGCTGACGCTGCGCAATCGGGAACAACGTATCGTTAATCAGCGTGGATTTACCGGAACCGGATACACCGGTGATACAGGTAAACAGACCCACCGGAATCGTCAATGTGACGTCTTTCAGGTTGTTGCCGCGCGCACCGGTAAGTTTCAGCACTTTTGCCGGATCGCCTTTCACGCGTTGTTGCGGAATGGCGATTTCGCGCTTGCCACTCAGATACTGACCGGTCAGCGAAGCTTCGTTAGCCATAATGGCATTCACGTCACCCTCAGCCACCACCTGACCGCCGTGCACACCCGCGCCAGGACCGATATCAATCACGTGGTCAGCGGCGCGAATCGCATCTTCATCGTGCTCGACCACAATCACGGTGTTGCCGAGATCGCGCAGGTGAATCAGCGTACCAAGCAGACGTTCGTTATCGCGCTGATGCAGGCCAATTGAGGGCTCATCCAGCACATACATCACGCCCACCAAACCCGCACCGATTTGACTTGCCAGACGAATACGCTGCGCTTCGCCACCAGAGAGGGTTTCTGCGGAACGCGACATCGACAGATAATTCAAACCGACGTTAACGAGGAAGCTCAGGCGATCGCCGATCTCTTTCAGGATTTTTTCGGCGATCTGCGCGCGCTGCCCGCTCAGTTTCAGATTGCGGAAGAAGTCGGTGGCATGGCCAATACTCATCTCAGAGATGGTCGGCAGGTTGGTATTCTCAACAAATACATGGCGTGCTTCACGGCGCAGGCGTGTGCCTTCGCAGCTGGTGCAGGAGCGGTTGCTGATGAATTTCGCCAACTCTTCACGCACCGCATTGGATTCCGTCTCTTTATAACGGCGTTCCATGTTGTGCAGCACACCTTCAAACGGATGACGACGTACCGAAGTGTCGCCCCGATCGTTGATGTATTTAAATTCGATACTCTCTTTGCCGGAACCGTACAGAATCACTTCACGCGCTTTGTCGCTCAGGCTGTTAAACGGCGCTTCGACATCGAAATCCAGATGCTCTGCCAGCGAGCGCAGCATCTGGAAGTAATAGAAGTTGCGGCGATCCCAGCCACGAATTGCACCGCCAGCCAGTGACAGTTCAGGGTTCTGCACCACGCGATCGGGATCGAAATACTGCTGCACGCCGAGTCCATCACACGTTGGGCAAGCGCCGGCTGGGTTGTTGAACGAGAACAGGCGCGGTTCCAGTTCACTCATGCTGTAGCCACAAATAGGGCAGGCAAAGTTAGCCGAGAACAGCAGCTCTTCGGCATCGCTGTCATCCATGTCGGCGACGATGGCGGTGCCACCACTCAGTGCCAACGTGGTTTCAAAGGATTCGGCTAAGCGAGTTGCCAGGTCATCGCGCACGCGGAAGCGGTCCACCACGACTTCGATGGTGTGTTTTTTCTGCAGTTCCAGCTTTGGCGGATCGGAGAGATCACAGACTTCGCCATCGATACGGGCGCGGATGTAGCCTTGCGCCGCGAGGTTTTCCAGCGTTTTGGTGTGTTCGCCTTTGCGATCTTTCACCACGGGTGCCAGCAGCATCAGACGACGGCCTTCTTCCTGCGCCATCACCTGATCCACCATCTGGCTCACGGTCTGTGCCGCCAGCGGAACATCGTGATCCGGGCAGCGCGGCTCACCCACACGGGCAAACAACAGACGCAGATAGTCATGGATTTCAGTAATCGTGCCGACCGTCGAGCGCGGGTTATGCGATGTGGATTTCTGCTCAATAGAAATGGCGGGCGAGAGACCTTCAATATGGTCCACGTCCGGTTTCTCCATTAATGAAAGAAACTGGCGCGCATAGGCCGAGAGCGATTCAACATAGCGACGCTGACCTTCGGCATACAACGTATCAAACGCCAGCGAAGACTTACCGGAACCCGACAGACCGGTGACCACAATCAGCTTATCGCGAGGGATGATCAGGTTGATATTCTTCAAATTATGGGTGCGAGCACCGCGGACTTCGATCTTATCCATTCACCTTTCCCGGATTGAACAACACTCGCCATGCCTTGCCAGCATGACCAGCAGAAACGCGTTAGTATGGCACAAAAAATAAACTGAATAAATATCCAGTGTTTTTGCTATTCTGTGTGCCAAATAAAAATTGCGAGCCTGCTCTGAAGTGGGCACCGTCATTGTGACGTGATACAATTTTTGGCTTAGACTTTTAGCATCAACTCATCGGGAGACAGCAACATGGCCAGTCGTGGCGTAAACAAAGTGATTCTTGTCGGGAATCTGGGTCAGGATCCGGAAGTGCGCTACATGCCAAATGGTGGCGCGGTAGCCAACATTACGCTGGCCACGTCGGAAAGCTGGCGCGACAAGCAAACCGGTGAAAACAAAGAGATCACTGAATGGCACCGCGTTGTGCTGTTCGGCAAACTGGCTGAAGTGGCGGGTGAATACCTGCGTAAAGGCTCTCAGGTTTACATCGAAGGCCAGCTGCGTACCCGTAAATGGCAGGATCAGAGCGGTCAGGAAAAATACACCACCGAAGTGGTTGTTAACGTTGGCGGCACCATGCAGATGCTCGGTGGACGTCAGCAGGGCGCGAACGCAGGTGGCGCACCGATGGGCGGCCAGGGCGGCGGCAATAACAACGGTTGGGGCCAGCCACAGCAACCTCAGCAGCAGCCTCAGGGCGGCAACCAGTTCAGCGGCGGCGCACAACAGCGTCCGCAGCAGCAGAGCGCACCGGCGAACAACGAACCGCCAATGGACTTTGACGACGACATCCCGTTCTGAGTCAACGCTCACGCATAACTACTCGCTAAGGCCTCGTTTTACGGGGCTTTTTTGTATCTGGCTCTCAGGTTTCTCAATCAAAAGAAGGGACGCATTTCCCATCAAGGAGTGATAATGAAACAGCATCAGGCAGAAGTGTTATTAAAAACCGCACTGGCGGATGAGCAGGCTCAGTTTCGTCGTGGGCAGTGGGAAGCGATTGATGCTTTGGTCAATCATCGACAGAAATTATTGGTGGTGCAGCGCACTGGTTGGGGTAAAAGCTCCGTCTATTTTATCAGCGCCAAAATTTTTCGCGATCGCAGTATGGGTCCGACCATCATTGTTTCACCGCTACTGGCGCTGATGCGTAACCAAATTGAGTCGGCTCGTCGACTGGGTATTGTTGCTGAAACCCTCAATTCTTCGAACAGCAGTGACTGGTCTTCAGTGACACAACGGGTGCTGGACAATCAGGTCGATTGTTTACTCATCTCTCCAGAACGTCTCGCCAATGATCAATTCATCGAAACCGTACTGCAGCCGATTGCCAACCGTATCGCGCTCATGGTGATTGACGAGGCGCACTGTATCTCCGATTGGGGGCACGATTTCCGTCCTGATTATCGGCGCATTGTCAGCATCTTGCGGCAACTACCGGCGAATACGCCAGTGCTCGGCACCACCGCTACCGCCAATAATCGTGTCGTTGCAGATATACAACAACAGATGGGCGACATTGTGATTCAGCGCGGTGAGCTGATTCGTAAAAGTCTGGCGCTGCAAACGCTCATTTTGCCGAATCAGGCCTCTCGCCTTGCCTGGCTGGCGCAGGTCATTCCCTCTCTTCCGGGAACCGGTATCGTCTATACGCTCACCGTGCGGGATGCCGAGCAGGTTGCGGCCTGGTTACGCACGCAGCACATTGATGCGCGCGCCTATCATGGCAGCGTTGAGGCCGCTGGTTTCGACAGCAGCAACGACTATCGTCAACACCTTGAGACCTTGCTGCTAACTAACCAATTGAAAGTTTTGGTGGCGACCACCGCACTGGGAATGGGATATGACAAACCTGATTTGAGCTTCGTGCTGCACTATCAGGCACCCGCTTCCATTGTTGCTTACTACCAACAGGTAGGGCGTGCGGGACGTGGCATCGACCATGCGGTTGGCGTGCTGATGTCAGGCGGTGAAGATCGCGATATTCACCAGTTTTTCCGGCAGTCTGCTTTTCCAGCAGAAACTCAGGTATATGATATTTTGCAAGTGCTGGAGGAGAGTGATGGGTTGTCGATTCGTGATATCGAACAGCAGACCAATCTGCGCCAGGGGCAAATTGAAAAAGTGCTGAAATTGCTCAGCGTTGAAAATCCTGCTCCGGTGATTAAGGTCAAATCCCAATGGCGGAGAACGCCGGTCGCTTATCTGCTGGATCGCGAACGTATCGTGCATCTGACGCAACAGCGCGAGCAAGAGTGGCAGGAGGTGCAGCGTTATATCTCACAGCGCGGTTGCCTGATGACGTTTCTGCGATTATCACTGGATGACACAGACCCCGTATCCTGTGGCAAATGTGCCAGCTGCCTCGGTCGACCTTTGATTGACCCGCAGGTGGATGCGACACTGGCTCATCAGGCAGCGACCTTTCTACAGCGCGCCGAAACGGTGATTTTGCCCAAAATTCAGGTGGCTGCTCAGGCATTTGAAGAGTACGGTTTTCGCGGCAATTTACCTGCCGCTCTGCGTGCGCAGGAAGGTCGGGTGCTTTCGCGCTGGGGAGATGCCGGATGGGGATCTCGCGTAGTGGCCGAGAAAGCAGCCGGTCATTTCAGTGATGAACTGGTTGCTGCCATAGTGGAAATGATTGAACAGCGCTGGCAGCCAGCACCTGCTCCACGGTGGGTTTGCTGCGTACCGTCGTTGCGTCAGCCTCAATTGGTAGCGGATTTTGCCCGCCGATTGGCACAGCGACTCGGCATACCCTTTGTCGATGCACTGCAGAAAGTGAAAGATAACCCTCAGCAACGTCTGCAGAATAATCGCTTCCATCAATGTCGTAATCTGGATGGCGCATTTGCCACCAGCGCTGACCTGCCTGCCACTGCCGTGTTACTGGTAGACGATATTGTCGATTCAGGCTGGACGATGGCAGTGACTGCAGCCCTGCTTCAGCAAGCGGGTAGCGGCATTGTCTATCCACTGGCGCTGGCAACCTCAACGGTGAAAGAGTGATGAATTTATCTCCTGTTGCACAGGCAACGCTTTTGTTAACCAGCGACTTCTCGCGCCAGAGTGAGGATGAGGTGAAGCCGCTAGGTAATGCTGAATGGGGACGATTCGCCCTGTGGCTGAAACAACAATCTGCAACACCCGCCGATCTGCTCGGCTCTGGTGCTGATGTCATGCTAGCCGCCTGGGTTGATTCACATATCACGCGCGAGCGTATTGAAGCGCTACTGAGCCGTGGACATAGCCTGGCGTTAGCGATTGAACGCTGGCAGCGTGCGGGGTTGTGGGTGTTAACACGTTCTGACGCTGAATATCCAAGGCTGCTAAAGCAACAGCTGCGCACTGACGCGCCGCCGGTGCTGTTCGGCTGTGGTGATATCACTCTGTTAAATCACCCAGGCCTTGCGGTGGTTGGGTCAAGAAATGCCAGCGAGCGGGATTTAACGTTCAGCCGTCAGGTTGCGGCAAGAATTGCTTCTGCGAATATAAATCTGATTTCGGGTGGTGCACGAGGCATTGATGAAGCCGCGATGCTGGGCGCTTTGCAACATAACGGAGCCGTCATTGGTGTCCTCAGTGATAGTCTGCTCACCGCTGCGACCAGCGCCAAATGGCGTAAAGGTCTCATGGCAGGAAAGTTATTGCTGCTTTCGCCTTTCTATCCGGAAGCAGGCTTTACTGTGGATCACGCGATGGCGCGCAATCAATATGTTTATTGCCTGGCGAAGAGTGCGTTGGTCGTACACGCGGGTCACAAGGGCGGTACGCTGGCTGGTGCGGAAGAGAATCTGCGCAAGAAATGGGTACCGTTGTGGGTTAAGCCGACCGACGATGTACAGGCCAGCAACGCCCAACTGGTCACACAGGGTGGGCAATGGTGCGCTGCTCACCCCGATGACATTGATGTTGCGCAATGGATGACGACTCACCGTCATCAGCCTTACCAGCAGGATGATCTATTGAGCGGCGCATGGCACACGATGCCCGACAAGATCGCGGATGCTAATGTGGCTCAGGAACCAGAAGGAATCTGGCATCCATCCGATTTTTACCTGATTTTTCAGGCGCAATTGCCTGCACTGGCCGCCTATCCGGTCACGATTGAAGATCTGGGCTTGCGGACCGGTCTGCATCAGATTCAGCTGACTGAATGGTTGCAGCGTGCGGAGCATGAGGGGCTGATTGAACAGCTGGCAGGATCAAACCGTTATCAATGGAAGCGTAAAATCTAGCTGCTGAATGCCGCCCATAATGGAAGCCGGATAATTCTGCCCGGCAAAGTGACTGCTAATGCGGCCGCCACTCCCGCAGCAATACCTCAGTATCACGCACTAACACCGGGTTGCCCGGCAGAATCAAATCCGCCCAGATTTCATTGTGCTGATTGATCTGCTGTTGTGCGGAAACGTAAGTCCGGTCAGCGGTGGTATGCGCATCGGCAGCAACGGTGATGTGATAGCCCAGGCTGGCACCCACCTTGATGGTGGTATCGACACAGTAATCGGTCGCACAACCGCAAATCACAAAGCTCTCAATGCCATGTTGATCAAGCTGAGCCGCCAGGTCGGTTTGCCAAAAACTGTCACAGGCGGTCTTGTTAACGTAGATCGCATTGGCTGGCTGATCCAATTCCGGCACGATTTGCCAGCCTTCGCTGTTCACTTCGAGGCCAGGCTCAACGTGCTGAATAAAAATCACCTGATCGGCCGCTGCCGTCAGTTGATTGATGCGCTGACAACGTCCGTCACGATCAAAACGTGGCGAAGCCAGCACGCCGTTTTGCATATCCACTACCACGACAACCCGATTAGCCATCACTGCCTCCTTTATATAGAAGATGACAGTATCGCGATTGTGATGCATGCAGGTAAAGCAAATCTGTTTTGCATTTCATCTCGCCGCCGCGCATGCTAATTAACCTGTTTCTAGGAGGTGTGACGTGAAGGTGGTTCCGGAAATCTTTCCTGATAAGTGCGATCAGGCGCAGTTCCAGCATTTTGCTGAACTGCCGGGTATCGAGCTGTATCAGGCGCACATCTCGCGTTACGCTTTTGAGCCGCATACCCATGAAGCCTTCGGTATCGGCACCATTGAATCGGGTGCACAGCGTTTTCGCTACCGCGGCACGCACTATACGGCACCGCAGCATTCACTGGTAATGATGAACCCTGATGAATTGCACACCGGGGAATCGGCCTGTGATGAGGGCTGGCGTTATCGCATGATCTATATTGATCCGCAGGAGATGGAGCGGCTTACCGGCGATCGTCACTGGTGGTTTAGTGAAGCGCTGCGTACAGACGCCCGTCTGGCACAGCCGTTTTCCCAGCGACTGGCGCAGATGTGGCAGGCCACCAGCGCGCTGGAACGCGAGAGTCTGTTGCTGGAACTGCTGGAGCTATTACGCCCGCTGGCACATCAGGGAAAATCCCGACCCGACGAGGGCGCCCATCGCTTTGATGCGGTAAAAACCTATTTGCGTGAAAACCTGGCGGAGCCGGTTCGTCTTGATGAGCTGGCCGCCCTGGCGTCTTTGTCGCCGTGGCATTTTCTCCGCAGTTTTAAGCACCACTTCCATGTCACGCCACATCAGATGCTGATGGCCTTTCGTCTGTTTGATGCCAAGCAACGTTTGGGGAGGGGAGAAAGTGCAGCTTCGGTGGCGGCCGCCGTTGGATTGACCGATCAGGCGCACCTCACGCGCGCTTTTGCCCATCGCTATGGCATCACACCAGGGCGTTATCAAAAGCAAGTTTTCCCCTCACGTTAACCGCAATCTGCTACAAGCCTTTATTATCCGGTTACGCCACACTGCGACGGAAAAGTGATAAAGGAAAAGAGAATGTTTGCAGGAATCGTGTTTGCACTTGCCGCAGGATTAATGTGGGGGCTCATTTTTGTGGGACCGCTGCTGATACCTGACTATCCGGGTACCTTACAATCGGCCGGACGCTACGTGGCTTTTGGGCTGGTGGTCTTGCCGCTGGCATGGCTGGATCGCCGCCGTCTGAAACAGCTGGCACGTAAAGATTGGCTGGAAGCGCTGAAATTGTCGCTGGTCGGTAATCTGCTCTATTACGCCTGCCTCGCCAGTGCTATCCAGCGCACCGGTGCGCCTATCTCGACCATGATAATTGGCACCTTGCCGGTGGTCATCACTGTGACGGCCAACCTCTGCTACGGCCATCTTGAAGGGCGACTTTCCTGGCGTAAACTCTTTCCGGCGCTACTGATTATTGCTGCTGGCCTGGGCTGCGTGAATGCCGCTGAGATGCAAATGCAGGGGCCAGAATTTGACTGGTCGCGCTATCTTACAGGGCTGTTACTGGCGATTTTAGCGGTCGCCTGCTGGACCTGGTATCCGCTGCGTAATGGCATCTGGCTGCGCGCGCATCCACAGCATAAAGCCGGTAGCTGGGCAACGGCACAAGGGTTGGTGACCTTACCGCTGGCGCTGGTGTTCTATTTATTCGTGTGCGGTCAGCTTTACTGGCAGCAGCCTGAGTTCGCTCTGCCATTTGGCCCACAGCCCACGCGTTTTCTCCTCATCATGCTGGCGATTGGGCTGATATGTTCATGGTTAGGCACGCTATGCTGGAATGCGGCCAGCCAGCGTGTGCCAACGGTCATCATGGGGCCGCTGATTGTGTTCGAAACGCTGGCGGGTCTGCTGTGGACCTTCCTCTGGCGACAGAGCTGGCCGCCGCTGCTCACTGGCATTGGTATTGGCTGTCTCATCGTTGGCGTAATCTATGCCATGCGTATTAAACCGCAGCCGAAAGTCAGCGCGCTTTAACATGAATTTCTGGCTGCTGAGTAGAGGGGCTCAGCAGCCCTTTCTTCAGTGTTTTTAGGAATTTGCCCCCTCTGTTTTGCGCTCCTCTTCGCCATTTATATCCTCAGTCACCACCGCGATATAACTTTACCTCGCTTATCCTTGCCTGTTTTTACCCCACTTTGTCATAACCCATGTTGCATTCAGGGGGGCAATCCGGTCACTCAAGTGGGTGGAAACGAGGTGATAACCCGCGGGGAAGGGTAAAAAAACCGGCGCCGGCAGGGTTAAAAAGGTGTTCTGTCTGCATTTTTACTGCGATTTGGCACTGAAAATTACCGCTTTAAGCCACCATTTTCTCAAGATGCTGCTCCGGTGTTGAGAAACATCCGCTGAATTTGCATGAAAAAATGATTAAACACAGCGATGAATTACCGGGCGATATTTCCAAAAAGTCGCCATTTTTTACTGTTATTGTTTAGGTGTGATAACGTTTCTAATCCGGAATAATCCTGGTGCGGTTATCAGCGTATTGCTCTGGCCAGATGGCAACCCGTGATCATCACCTAAAGTGATAGGTCCAATAAAAATAAGAGTTATTGTGTGAGCGATTACATGCCGTTGTTCATGACTGCTTAACAGATTTATCTGTATTCAGTCCTGATCATTAATATCAGTTAAGTAATAAAACGAAGCACCAATCTCACCGTAATGAGATTGGGCTGCGTCTAAAAGGCTTGAATAGCGAGACTTTTGCTGATGTGAATCAATTTTACCGCAAAAAAGGAAGCAAATCCGCGATGATATTCATCAGGAAAAAATGGTGCGAATTGTTATGTTACGAACGCCGAATTAAATGATCTTCATCTCTTCTGGTAAGAACAAATCTCAGCATTAAGTCAAATAACAACGGTCTTAATGGTGTTAACGATTATCGGAGCCTGAAGGATAGTGGTAAACACTGCGGCTAATATCCAGCAAACGACAGCTGCGACGCGTTCCAATGTCGAAGGTGGTTTGAAGGAAGTTAACGGCTTGCCGCTTCTCATTTGTAGTGAAGAAGTTTTTCAGCACGCTTTGCAGCATCTCTTTATCGGAACTCAACGACTGCAGTTCACGGGTAAGGTTTTGTAGTTGATCCTCCAACTCTTTGATTTTTCGTCCTTCTTCGGAAGAAAGCCCAGAGAACTTTTTCTTCCAGCTGTAGAAGGTGGCCTCGGAAATGCCAAGCTCTTCACAAATCTCCCTGACTTTCACTCCCGTTTCAGAAGCTTTAATGGCATTTGTGATTTGCTCTTCGCTATATCGTGACTTTCTCATAAATGCTCTTACCTTTCTTATCAATTAGTGGATGAGAATTACTGTATTAATATCTGGTACTGCAAAAAGAGTATTAATGCAGTATTAAAGTGCGCGATTAGAATTGCGAGGTTTAAATTAAGTTATTTAGAATAAATATCATCATGGGATAAATCTTATTTTATTCTGAATGCCATTGAACGCCTTCCTGGCTTTGGGTTTTTGATATAGATTCATTCCATCCCAAATGCAGAAAAATACTACAATCATTGGAAATACGGCATAACCTGTTTGTGAAAATCACAGGGTGTGCCAGTAAACCTTTGCTTCGAATTCAGGCTGAAATCGTTTACATCCGCAGAGTTTCGCACCAGGTTTAATCGGAATTTTCCTGAATTCATTCAAAGAATCCTGACGGGAGTCTCATTTTTCGGACCAGTTTGGTTTGAAGTTATTAATTTAAGTCAGGCCCACTGAGCGCTTGTTAATTCATTTCAAGGACGTTGTACCGAAAGGCAGTTGCTGTAAGTAATACTAAGGATCAGTCGATGAAATTGAGCGTAATGTCTAATGCCGCCTGGATGATGTCTGAGAAGATCGTCTCGGTGTTTGGCGTCATATTTGTGACCTCCTACGTGGCGAAGTCATTTGGCCCGACCATATTCGGTCAGATGGCGTTTTCAACCTCGTTGTTCTCGATGGTACAGACCGTAGCGATTTTCGGTACCGAAACCATCCTGTTCAAACGCATCAGCAAAAGTGCGCCGAAAGGCCTGCGGCTGATGGCGGTGGCCCGCACCATGCGGTTGGTTTTGTTGTTGCTGACCTCCATCCCGGTGTTGATTTGGGTGTGGTACAACATGCAGGAAAATTTCCTCGCATTTGCCCTGGCCTCGTTTATCTCCTCCGTTTTTGTGACGCAGGATACGTTCAGCGTTTATAACAATGCGCGTCTGGCTTCCCGACTCAATACCGTGGCTAACTCGGTCGGTCTGCTATTGGGCTTTATCCTGAGTTTCACCATTGCCTGGCTGCACCTCAATCCCTTGTGGCTGACGCTGTCGATTGTGCTGGTCACGCTGGTGCCGTACGTCATTAAACGGTCTAACTTTTACCGCGAAAACCAGGACATGGCGCCACCGCAGGAGAAGCGCAATACCTACCTGCGTTATCTGCTGTACGCCGGTTTACCGTTGGCAATTTCCAGCATCTTCATTTCCGTGCAGGTTAAGGCGGCCCAGATGTTTCTGGCGGGTATAGCCTCCGCTCGCGATCTCGGCCTGTTTGCTGCCGCCAATACCATTTCGGCGTCCTGGATATTCATTCCGGTTGCCATCATCACTTCCTGCTTCTCGGAGATCTTCCGGGAGCGCGGAGCAGCCGCCATCAAGCTCACTGCGCGGCTGAACGGCTATGTCATGGGTGTTTCATTGTTGTTGTTAGCGGTGATCGCGCTGTATGGCGAGCAAATCATCATCGCTTTGTATGGTCACGAGTACACACAGTCAGGGAGTCTCATTACGTTACTGTCGTTAGCAACCTGCTTTTCGGCAATGGGGACCGTAGCGTATCGCTACATGGTGAAAGAGGGCGGATTTAACTATCTGCTGAAGAAGATCATCTGCCTGATGGTGATCAGTCTGCCGCTGTCGTGGTGGCTGATCCAGGGCTACGGCATCATGGGTGCCGCCTGGAGCGTCTTCATCTCTGAACTTCTGTCCCTCACCGTAATGAATTACTTCTTCAATAACGGCGTCATTCAGAAGATTCAAGTTTCCTCACTCAACTACAAAACCTACAAATGAGGTCCGATATGCTCAAGTTGAAAGATGAACTCAGAAGAAGTGTCCAGTACTTCATCAAGAAGATGCCCTGGGCTTACCAGGACCGCATCTATTACTTTCATAAATTCCGCAAACTGCCCAATTTGCGTCAACCGAAAGTGTTTAATGAGAAGGTGCTGTACCGGAAATTCGTTTTTGGCGATTACCAAATCTATGGCCGCCTGTCGGATAAATATTCGGTGCGCGAATACATCGCCGAGAAAGTGGGCAGCGAATACCTGATCCCATTGGTGTATGAGACCAGCGACCCGCACTCGCTGCATACGCTGCCGAGCTGGAAGAACACGGTCATTAAGCCCAATCACGGCTCCAATATGGTGGAAATCCTGCTGGAAGAGCCGGATGCGCTGAAGAAGCAGAAAATTATCAGTGACTGCCATCGCTGGTTGAAGACCGACTTTGCCAATGAAGCGCGTGAGATTCACTATCGCTACATCAAGCCGCGTATCCTGGTGGAGCAGTACATTGGTGATGGCAAAACTGCGCCGATTGATTACAAGTTTCACATGTTCAACAAGCGTGACGGCAGCTTTGAATATGTGCTGCAGGTGATTTACAACCGATGTAACCCGTTACTGTCGATGAATTTTTATGTGAACAACCTCAATGAGGCGTACCACAAAATTCGCGATACCGGGCTGGATGTGAATCCACAAATGGCGCAGTTACAGCACGCATTAGCGCTGAGTAAAACCCTGGCGAGCGATTTTGATTATGTGCGTGTGGACTGGTATATCGATGGTGATCGGATTTACTTTGGCGAGCTGACGTTTACGCCAGGTGCCGGGTTGGTAACCGGGTTGGACCGTGGATTAAACCAGATGATGGGTGATATGTGGATTCAAGACCGCCGCGGTACGCAGATACCGGGTGTGACGGTGCCGGAAGTCGCTATTCCAGCCGTACTGAAGAAAATTTGAGTATCACACAGCAAAATAAAAAACCCCGCTTAGCGGGGTTTTTTATTGGCTGCGATTAAGGCATCGGCCAATCAGCAGGCGTCTGGCTCATCACTTCTACGAAGGCGTTTTTGGAGATTTCCATGAAGTTGTGCAGATTTTCCATGCTCAGGGTAATGCCGAGCAGGCCGGTAACGAACCAGCATGACATGCCTACACCAATACCGCCGCACATCAGTGCCATCACGTGGTGACTATTCTGACGCAGTTTAATTTTCATGGTGCTGGCAAAGAACATCATGATGGCGCTGAGCAGCTCCCAACGCATGACGATTAAACTGGTGGTTAACGTAGCCATCTGCAAAAACCTCTTCAAATCAGTAATATCCCTGACATTGATTGGACATCACTGGCGGCAAAGAAGGAGGGTCAGGGAGGCCCTTCTGGCCGTCTTACGCGGGGGTAAATCTGTGACTTGGGTCACATTATATCACCCGATTTGAAAGTTTGAACAAAATTTATACCTGGTATGGTAGAAAGATTTTTATCGAAGCGGGGGAGATGGCAGAGGCAAAGCGGGAAGGTGCGCCCGTGAAGGGCGCGCAGAATGTCACTGAACCGGGCAGCACTCGCCGGTGGTGCGCTGGGCAAAGCTGTTCATGTTTTCACTGCAATCGAAACTCAGCAGACGCGGACGCTGAATCATCGCCTGACGGCGCATGGTGTGACGATAGGCGGTCGGCGTCTGGGAAAACTGACGGCGGAACACGCGCGAAAAAGTTTGCTGTGAATCGTAACCGTATTGCATCGCGATATCGAACACTGGACGCTGAGTCTGGCGTAACGCTTCAGCGGCCAGAGTCAGGCGGCGCTCACGAATATAGCCACCCAGCGTTTGTTTCGTCACGGTACGGAACATACGCTGCAGGTGCCATTTTGAGTAGCCGGATTTTGCTGCCACTTCGTCGATCGACAGGGCCTTATCCAGATTTTCATCGATCCAGTGTGTCAGTGAATGAATGATTTCCTGTTGCATCATAGCCTCATCCTTCTGAAAGGTTTATCGGGTTTGAAATTCGAAGTTTTGATGGGGTGCGAGTATAATTCCTCAAGTTAACTTGAGGTAAAGGCCCTAAATGAAAAAAGAACGCAATTACCCAAAACCGGTGTTAACGCCGGGTGAAGTGGCGAAACGTAGCGGCGTGGCCGTTTCCGCGCTGCACTTTTATGAAACCAAAGGTTTAATTTTCAGTTCGCGCAATGGCGGCAATCAACGGCGTTACAGCCGCGATGTGCTGCGCCGTGTGGCGATTATCAAGATTGCGCAGCGCATCGGTATTCCGCTGGCCACTGTCAGCGACAGTTTGATGCATGTACCAGCCAACAAGCGTATGTCGACGCAGGAGTGGGATGCGCTGACGCAGCACTGGCGTGAAGAGCTGGATAAGCGTATCGAAACCCTGACGCGTCTGCGCAACGATTTGGACGGGTGTATTGGCTGTGGCTGCTTATCGATGCGCGATTGTCCACTGCGCAATCCCGGTGACCGTCTGGCACAGCAAGGTTCGGGGGCGGTGTTACTCGATCCTGAGCAAGACGAGCACAAAGGTTAATCCGCTATACTTGCCGGGAGACTTTGACCGGCAAGGAAAACCGCATGATTACCGTTCACCATCTGGAAAATTCCCGTTCGCATCGCGTGTTGTGGCTGCTGGAAGAGCTGTCGGTGCCGTATCAAATTAAACGTTATCAGCGCGAGGACACGCTGCTGGCGCCAGAGTCATTAAAGAAAACTCACCCGTTGGGGAAGTCGCCGGTGATTACCGATGGCAATCGGGTGATCGCCGAGTCAGGGGCGATTCTGGCATATCTGCAGCAGAAATATGACAGCGAGCATTTGTTCGCCATCACGGACGAGGATGAACAGATTCAGGCGCGTTACTGGCTGCATTACGCAGAAGGGTCGCTGATGCCATTGCTGGTGATGAAGCTGGTGTTTGGGCAACTCGGGAAGAAGCCGGTGCCGTGGATTTTACGTCCGGCAGGCGTGGCGTTGAGCAAAGGGATTCAGAAGGCCTGGTTGAACAAGCAGCTAAAACTGCACGGCGACGTGATTGAGCAGCATCTTAGCCAGCATCGTTATTTCGCCGGGTCACGGTTTAGCATCGCCGATGTGCAGATGAGTTTCCCGCTGCTGGCGTTGCAAGTGCGGGGATCGTTGAAAGAGATGCCGGCCACCGCACGCTGGCTGGAATCGATGCAGCAACGTGCTGCCTGGCAACGCGCGATTGAGCAGGGCGGGGCGATTACGTTTAGTTAGTTTGTCGCTGCAGTGCTGTGGGTTGGGTGCTGTGAGTTGGGTACTATAGGTTGAGTGCTGTGGGTTAGTCGTTGTGGGTTGGGTGCTGTGGATTATCGCTGTGAGTTGATTGCCATGCCCATCAAAGGCCCGCCCGATCGCAAAGGAATAACGCATCCATGCAGATCGGCCGCGCCGTCCATGGCGCGGACGCTTTGCTCTTCGGGCGGGCCTTTGCTGGGCCTCAAGTTGATCATCGCTTCAAGTTGCAGCAACCTCATACCTTTGGTGCCGTTGGTGAGAAAATTATGCGATGAATGGAATGGGTCGCGATTTTCCATACATTCATCACACGGACGCTTTGCTCTTCGGGCTGGCCTTTCTTGGGCTTCAAGTTGATCATCGCTTCAAGTTGCAGCAACCTCGTACTTCGGGTGCAGTTGGAGTGGAAAACTATGCGATAAATTGAAAAAACCAATATTTTCCAGCCAGTTCCGACCCCTTAAGTTTCGCCAAAAGCAGTGTAACCACATTGTTAACCCGCGCCAGTCTGCGCTTTATCCTGCCTGATAATCGATTAGTAGTTGAAAACCCCATAGCAAACGCCAGATAATCGTTTGCCTTTTTCCGTGTCCCCCTTTTACGACCTGGAATACGCGGCCACGTAAACGTTTGCCTCTTTTCTCTTTGAGAACCTTCACCAGGATGATGCGCAAACGCGGGCCGTGGGGCTCATTACATCTTAAAAAACGCAGAGGATTTACTATGTCTGGCGACTCACGCCCGGCCAGTGGAAAACTGGACGCCTGGTTCAACATCTCGGCACGCGGCAGCAGCGTGCGTCAGGAAATTTTGGCGGGGCTAACCACCTTTTTAGCCATGGTTTACTCCGTCATTGTCGTACCGGGTATGCTGGGTAAAGCCGGCTTCTCGCCGACTGCCGTGTTTGTAGCGACCTGCCTGGTCGCCAGCTTTGGTTCGATCATCATGGGATTGTGGGCCAACCTGCCCATGGCGATCGGCTGTGCGATTTCCCTGACCGCCTTCACCGCGTTTAGCCTGGTGCTGGGCCAGCACATTAGCGTCCCGGTTGCCCTTGGCGCGGTATTCCTGATGGGCTTGCTGTTCACGTTGATTTCGGTCACCGGGATTCGCGCCTGGATTTTGCGTAACCTGCCGATGGGCGTGGCGCACGGCACGGGAGTCGGTATTGGCTTGTTCCTGCTGCTGATTGCGGCCGATGGTATTGGCCTGGTTGTGAAGAACCCAGCGCCGGGCTTGCCGGTGGCACTCGGCCACTTCACCTCGTTCCCGGTGATTATGGCGCTGATCGGGCTGGCGGCCATCTTTGGTCTGGAAAAACGTCGTGTGCCAGGCGGAATTTTGCTGACCATCGTAGCGATTTCTGTGGTGGGTCTGATCTTTGATCCGGCTGTCACCTATCAGGGGCTATTCGCTATGCCGAGCCTGAAGGATGCCAACGGCCAATCCGCGATGTTTAGTCTCGATATCATGGGGGCGCTGCAACCGGTGGTGCTGCCAAGTGTGCTGGCGCTGGTGATGACCGCGGTATTTGATGCCACCGGCACCATTCGTGCAGTGGCGGGCCAGGCGAATCTGCTGGATAAAGACGGCCAGATCATTAACGGTGGCCGCGCGTTGACCACCGACTCCGTCAGCAGCCTGTTTGCCGGTTTAGTCGGTGCTTCGCCTGCGGCGGTGTATATCGAATCGGCAGCCGGAACGGCAGCGGGCGGTAAAACTGGCCTGACAGCGATTGTCGTCGGTCTGTTGTTCCTGTTAATTCTGTTTATGTCCCCGCTGGCCTATCTGGTTCCGGCCTACGCGACGGCGCCAGCGTTGATGTACGTTGGCCTGCTGATGCTGAGCAACGTGGCGAAGATTGACTTCAATGACTTTGTCGATGCGATGTCGGGTTTGGTCACTGCCGTGTTCATCGTCCTGACTTGCAACATCGTGACTGGCATCATGCTCGGCTTCGGCTCGTTGGTGATTGGCCGCCTCTTTGCGGGTGAATGGCGCAGGCTGAACGTGGGCACCGTGGTGATTGCTGTTGCACTGGTGGCCTTCTACGCGGGTGGCTGGGCCATCTGACTTTTGAACGCGCTTATTTCCAGATAAGTCTCTTTCTGGTCCACGCCGCACGCAGGGTTGCCCCTTTGTGCGGCGTTTTGTTTTACACTTTCCTGCGCAACAACATCGCTTTAATGAAATTGATTCGCCTAAGGAAAGCATGGAAATCTTCTTTACTATTCTCATCATGACGCTGGTGGTGTCCCTCTCCGGCGTGGCGGCGCGCATATTGCCGTTCCAAATTCCCCTGCCGTTGGTGCAAATTGCCGCTGGTGCATTGCTGGCCGTGCCGAGCTTTGGCCTGCATGTCGATTTTGACCCCGAACTGTTCCTCGTGCTGTTCATTCCACCGCTGCTGTTTGCCGATGGCTGGAAAACGCCGATTAACGAATTCCTGCACCACGGACGCGAAATCATGGGCCTGGCACTGGTGCTGGTGCTGATTACCGTGGTCGGAATTGGTTATCTGATTTACTGGCTGGTGCCGGGTATTCCGCTGATCCCTGCCTTCGCGCTGGCTGCGGTGCTGTCACCTACCGATGCCGTGGCGCTCTCCGGCATTGTCGGGGAAGGGCGCATCCCGAAAAAGATCATGTCGATTGTGCAGGGCGAAGCCCTGATGAACGACGCATCCGGCCTGGTATCACTGAAGTTTGCGGTCGCGGTGGCGATGGGCACCATGGTGTTTACCTGGGGCGGCGCCAGCGTGGAGTTCCTCAAAGTGGCGGTCGGCGGTCTGGTCGCCGGTGTGGCGGTGTGCTGGCTATATGGCCGCTCGCTGCGTCTGCTGAGCCGCTGGAGCGGTGACGATCCGGCGACGCAAACCGTGCTACTGCTGCTGCTGCCTTTCGCCTCTTATCTGATTGCTGAGCATCTGGGCGTGTCGGGCATCCTCGCGGCGGTGGCGGCGGGTATGACCATTACCCGTTCTGGCATTATCCGCCAGGCACCGCTGGCGATGCGTTTACGTGCGAATAGCGTATGGCAGATGCTGGAGTTTGTGTTTAACGGCATGGTGTTCCTGATGCTGGGCCTGCAACTGCCGGACATTCTGGAAACCTCCGTCGCGCAAGCCAATGCCGATCCGAACGTCGAGCTGTGGATGCTGTTCACCGATGTTGCCCTGGTGTATGTCGCCTTGATGATCGTGCGCTTTGGCTGGTTGTGGATGATGCAACGTGCCAGTTTGCGTTTCCTGAAGAAGAAGCCGCTGGAATTCTCAAACTACTCATTCCGTGAGTTGCTCATCGCCTCTTTTGCCGGTGTGCGTGGTGCCATTACATTGGCCGGTGTGCTGTCGATTCCGCTGTTTCTTAGCAATGGCGAACCGTTCCCGGCTCGCTATGAGCTGGTGTTTATTGCCACCGGTGTGATTCTGTTCTCGCTGTTTGTCGGGGTGATTCTGCTGCCGATATTGTTACGCGGTATGGAAAGCACCGATAAATCGGGACATCGCCGTGAAATCCAGCATGCGCGTGCGGCAATGGCCAATGTGGCGATTGAGAGCCTGCACAAAATGGAGCAGCGGCTGGAAAACGATGCGGAAGAGAATATCGATCCGGAGCTGTTAAAAGAGGTCAGTTTGCGCGTGATTGGCAATTTGCGCCGCCGCGTGGTGGGCAAAGATGAGGTGGATCAGGCGTTGTTTGCCGAAAACCTGGAGCGTCGTTTCCGCCTCAATGCCCTGCGTGCCGAGCGCGCCGAGGTTTACCATCTGCGCGCGACGCAGGAGATCTCTAACGAGACGATGCAGAAACTGCTGCGCGATCTCGACCTGCTGGAAGCGTTGTTGATTGAGAAAGAGGAGTAAGCACAGCTCAACAGCTGGCATATAGCGCCGCTACACCGATAACCGTGGCGGCGCGTCCGGCCAATGCTCGCGGCAGCAATCTATCCACGCCTGCGCACTGCGCGACAGATAGCTGCCTTCTCGCCAGATCAAACCCAGACTCCACTGCAACTCCGATTCCAGTGGCAACCACAGCAGCGATTGCTTATCCAGCCGCCGGCAAATCGGCTCGGGTAAAATTGCCAGCCCCATTTCGGCTTGTACCATTGCTGCCAGGAAATCCCACTGCGCGCTGCGCACCGCAATCTCCGGCGTCAGTCCCTGACGCTGAAATGCCTTCATCAACTGACGATTAAGCGAGAACTCTTCATTCAGGATCAGCAGTGGATGAGCCGCCAGTTCCTTGAGACCCAGGCTGCTGCGATTGAGCCACTGCGCGCTGCGCGGCAGCAGCACGCACAAAGGATGACGCATCAGTTCCAGCGTATTGAGCGGCAAATCCGCATCGACCGGCAGCGCAGTGAGGGCGATATCCAGCCCGCCGTTCAGCACGGCCTGCTGCACCGTTAAGCCGCCGGATTCGACAATCTTCAATTGCACACCCGGATAGCGGCGGCGAAACGCGGAGATCGAACCGGCGATCTGCATCCCGACCATCGGCGGGATGCCCAGCCGCAGTTCACCGGTTTTCAATTCATTGATATCGCCAATCTGCGCTTCCAGTTGATGAAACTCCTGCAAAATCGCCAGCCCGCGCTGATACACCGCCTGACCGCTGTCGGTGAGATGCAGCTTGCGGCCCTCACGCAGCAGCAACGTGCAGCCGAGTTCTTCCTCTAACTGGCGCAGCATTTTGCTGATGGTAGGTTGCGTGACAAACAGCTTCTCAGCGGCACGGGTGAAACTTTGCTGGCGTACTACCTCGGTGAAATAGCGTAGGGCGCGGACGTCCATCAAGCATTCCTTTTTGGCATAGTTTGAATAATTTTAATTCATTTCTTTCACAGTTTGACGCGGATTTATACTAAGCCCAACGTTTAATTCTGGGGAGAAGGAAAATGGCGCTTGCATTGAGTCCGCGCAGAACGGACATCCTGCAACGTGTTTTTGTGCCATTGCAGTTGGTGCTGTATATCGGCCTGTTTATGGCCAGCGACAAACTGGTGAGCTGGCTGCATTTGCCGCTGCCTGCCAATGTGGTGGGAATGGTACTGCTGTTGCTATTGATCATGACACGCGTGGTGCCGCTGCGTTGGGTGAAAGCCGGGGCCAACTGGCTGCTGGCGGAAATGCTGCTGTTCTTTATTCCTGCCGTCGTGGCGGTGGTCAATTACAGCGATTTATTGCGCAGCGAAGGCTGGCGTATCTGTGTGGTGATTGCGGTGAGCACTTTGTTGGTACTGGCGGCGACCTCGCTGGTGGTGGATCGTCTGTACCGCTTCGAACTGGCGCGTGCGGCGCGTAAGCAGGCGCATCATGGCTGATTTCATCATTAGCCTGCTGTGCCTGGCGCTAACGCTGCTGGTCTATTACGTCAACAAGCGCCTCTATCGCCGCAAACAGACATTGCTGCTGATGCCGCTGGTAATGACGCCGGTGGTGCTGGTGGCGCTGCTACTGCTGACGCACGTCAGCTGGAAGGATTACATTGCCGAGAGTCATTGGCTGATCTGGCTGCTGGGCCCGGCAACGCTGGCGTTTGCCGTGCCAGTGTATGAAAACCTGGAGATCATCAAGCGCCACTGGTTATCGCTGAGTGTCGGCGTGTTAACCGCCACGCTGGTGGCGGTGTGCAGTTCGGTATGGCTGGCGCGACTGCTGATGCTGCCGGAAACCATCCAGCGCAGCCTCGCGGTGCGCTCGATTACTACGCCATTTGCACTGGCGGCTGCACTGCCGATTGGCGGCCAGCCGGATTTGGTGGCGCTGTTTGTGGTGATCACCGGGGTGTTTGGCATGGCAGTAGGCGATGTGCTGTTTCTGCGTATTGCCATCAAACAGGGCGTGGCAAAAGGTGCCGGATTTGGTGCTGCGTCGCACGGTGCGGGAACGGCTCGCGCTTATCAATTAGGTCAGCAAGAGGGCGTGGTATCGAGCCTGGTAATGATGCTGTCAGGCGTGGTGACGGTGATTCTGGCACCGCTGTTGAGCCACTTGTTATGGGCGGCCTGATGGTCGCTTTTTGCGCACTGTCATCGATTTTTACGTAAAGGTTTCCAAATAAAGTTGTCTCCTGCTGCCAGGCTGTTACCCTTTGCGCCGACTTATTTGTCCTTCATGGAGTGGAATCATATGTTTAAGCAACTTGTTACTGGAAGCGTATTGGGTCTGGCACTGCTGAGCAGCGGCGCGCAGGCAATTGAGGGCAGTGTTGACGTGGGTGAGCATAGCACCAACCTGAACCTTGGCCTCGGCACCACCTCTCCTGGCCTGTTCCTGAAAGGCAACTGGCTGCGCAGCGATCACGATGGCAGCACCTACGGTCTGGGCGCGGGCTACAACATCGATTTTGGCGACTTCCGCATTGCCCCTACCGCCAAAGCACTGTTCACCCATCCGGAAGATGGTCGTGATGGCTTCACCGTGGCTGTAGGTGCCGGTGCACAGTACAACTTCAACAGCATGTGGGGCCTGTACGGCGAATACTACTACGCGCCGGAAGCGTTCTCCGATCGTCTGGACAGCTACAAAGAAGCGTCTGGTGGTCTGAGCTTCACCCCGATTTCACTGCTGAATCTGCGTGTGGGTTATCAGTACATCGAGCTGAACAACAAAGGCGATCGCAAAGACAACGTGTTGGTCGATGGCCCATACGTGGGCGCGTCACTGCGTTTTTAATGATGAAACCCGATGCACCTGATGGCGCGTCGGATTCATCATCGCACAAATTGAATGCCGCCCATTTGGGCGGCATTTTTTGTTTAGTGCGCTTTGCCCTGCGAAATGCCTACGCCCGTTTGTGAACGAATAAACTGACCACGGAATTTGGCCCGCTCTTCAGCACCCTGTCTGGAGTGATCGGTAATCGAGAACAGCCAGGTACCGATAAACGCTGCCGCCATTGAGAACAGCGCCGGATACTCATACGGATAGACCGGGGTGGCATGCCCCAGCACCTGCACCCAGATGGTCGGCCCGAGGATCATCAACACAACCGCCGTAATCAATCCCAGCCAGCCGCCAATCATCGCGCCGCGCGTGGTCAGCTTCGACCAGTACATTGAGAGCAAAATAATCGGGAAGTTACAGCTGGCCGCAATCGAGAACGCCAGTCCGACCATAAAGGCGATGTTCTGTTTCTCAAACGCGATACCCAACACAATCGCCACCACGCCGAGGATCAGCACGGTAATTTTCGACACCCGCAGCTCATCACGCTCAGTCGCCTGACCTTTGCGAATCACGCTGGCATACAGGTCATGAGAAACCGCAGAAGCACCGGCCAGCGTCAGCCCGGCAACAACGGCCAGGATCGTGGCGAAAGCCACCGCCGAGATAAAGCCAAGGAACAGGCTGCCGCCCACCGCATTCGCCAGATGCACCGCCGCCATATTGGTGCCACCAATCAGCGCGCCAGAAGCATCTTTGAAGGCTGGATTTGCGCCGACCAGCAGAATCGCGCCAAAACCAATGATAAAGGTGAGGAAGTAGAAATAGCCCATAAAGCCGGTGGCCCAGAACACGCTCTTACGCGCTTCACGTGCATCCGCCACGGTAAAGAAGCGCATCAGAATATGCGGTAAGCCAGCGGTGCCGAACATCAATCCAAGACCAAGAGACAGTGCCGATATCGGATCTTTCACCAGACCGCCCGGTTGCATGATCGCGGCACCCTTCGGATGGACCGCCATCGCTTCGGTAAACAGCGTGTTGAAGCTGAAGCCGGTGGCTTTCATTACCATAATCGCCATAAAGCTGGCCCCAAACAGCAGCAGCACGGCTTTGATAATCTGTACCCACGTCGTGGCTAACATGCCGCCAAACAGCACATACATCACCATCAAAATCCCCACCAGTACCACGGCGATATGATAATCGAGGCCAAACAGTAACTGGATGAGTTTGCCCGCACCCACCATTTGCGCTATCAAATACAGCGCCACGACGACCAGCGAGCCACAGGCCGACAGGGTACGAATCGGTTTTTGCTGCAGGCGATATGACGCCACATCGGCAAAGGTATAGCGTCCGAGGTTACGTAAGCGCTCCGCAATGAGGAACAGAATCATCGGCCAGCCCACCAGGAAGCCGAGCGAGTAGATCAAACCGTCGTAGCCCGAGATGTAAACCAGCGCCGATATCCCGAGGAACGAGGCCGCAGACATAAAGTCACCCGCCATCGCCAGACCGTTCTGGAAGCCGGTAATATTGCCGCCCGCCGTGTAGTAATCGCTACGTGAACGGGTGCGTTTGGAGGCCCAATAGGTGATGCCGAGCGTCGCCGCCACAAACACCACAAACATGATGATGGCTTCGTAGTTGGTGGCCTGTTTTTGCACTGCGCCGGTAATGGCGTCGGCGGCAAACACGCTGGCAGGCACTACCGCTAACAAGGCTGAGAACAGGCGCTTCATGATTTCACCTCGCTCAGGATTTGTTTGGTCAGGCGATCAAACTCGCCGTTAGCGCGCCAGACATAGACGCCAGTGAGCAGAAACGACACCACAATGAGGCCAACGCCGATGGGGATGCCGCGTGTGACATTGGTGCCTTCATGCAGCGGCGTACCGAGCCAGCCAGGGGCAAAGGCAATCAGCAAAATAAAGCCGACGTACAACACCAGCATGATGATACTGAGCAACAGCGCAAAGGCCTGGCGCTTGTGCACCAGTTCCTGAAAACGCGGGTTACTCTCGATTTGTTGCCAGACTGCTTCCTGTTGATTTAGGGCTACGTTCATCACAGTTTCTCCAGAGGAAAGGCAGGCAGATATCTCACGGTTAAATGATTTAAACTGCTGAATATTCTAGTTATATAGGTTTTGCGATGGTGAAAAGCGTACGGCGTAAGGTAGGGATGACGGAGAGTAGCCTGCCGTGAACAGGCTGACACTCTCCGTCGCGTCGATGCCGGTTACGGCATGGTGATGGACTGCTTCTCCTCCAGCAATTTCTCTACCACGCCCGGATCGGCCAGGGTTGAGGTATCGCCGAGATTACTGGTATCGCCCGCCGCGATTTTGCGCAGAATACGACGCATAATCTTGCCGGAGCGGGTTTTCGGCAGTGAGTCGGTCCAGTGCAGCACATCCGGCGTGGCAATCGGGCCGATCTCTTTACGCACCCAGTTACGCACTTCGGTATACAGCTCTGGCGAGGGCTCTTCGCCGTGGTTCAGCGTGATATAAGCATAGATCGCCTGGCCTTTAATGCTGTGAGGAATACCCACAACTGCCGCTTCCGCAATCTTCGGATGTGACACCAGCGCCGATTCAATCTCTGCAGTGCCGAGACGATGGCCTGAGACGTTCAGAACGTCATCGACGCGGCCGGTGATCCAGTAGTAACCATCTTCGTCACGGCGTGCGCCGTCTCCGCTGAAGTAGCGGTTTTTGAAGGTGGAGAAGTAGGTTTGTTCGAAGCGATCGTGATCGCCAAACAGCGTACGCGCCTGTCCTGGCCACGAATCGTTGATCACCAGGTTGCCTTCGGTTGCGCCTTCCAACGCGTTGCCTTCGTTATCCACCAGCGCGGGCTGCACGCCAAAGAACGGCTTGGTGGCCGATCCGGCTTTTAGCTCAATCGCGCCTGGCAGCGGCGTAATCATGAAGCCACCGGTTTCGGTCTGCCACCAGGTATCCACAATCGGACAGCGGCTGTCGCCAATCTTCTTGTAATACCACTCCCAGGCTTCCGGGTTGATCGGCTCGCCGACGGAACCCATGATGCGCAGGCTGCTGCGGCTGGTACCTTCAATGGCCTTGTCGCCTTCGGCCATCAGGGCGCGGATGGCGGTTGGCGCGGTATACAACAGCGTCACCTTATGCTTATCGACGACTTCAGCCATACGGCTCGGCTTCGGCCAGTTCGGCACACCTTCGAACATCAGGGTAGTGGCGCCGCAGGCCAGTGGGCCGTAAATCAGATAGCTGTGTCCGGTGATCCAGCCCACATCGGCGGTGCACCAGTAGACATCATCCGGATGGTAATCAAACACATATTTGAAGGTGCTGGCGGCATACACCAGATAACCCCCGGTGGTATGCAGCACGCCTTTCGGTTTGCCGGTGGAACCGGAGGTATAAAGGATAAACAGTGGATGCTCGGCTTCAACCGCGACCGGTTCGTGCTGATCGCTGGCCTTCGCCACCAACTCGTGCCACCAAAGATCGCGGCCTTCGTGCCAGCCGGTGTCTTTACCGGTGCGCTTGAATACCACCACGTTTTTCACGCTGGTGACGCTCGGGTTGTTCAGTGCATCATCGACGTTTTTCTTCAGCGGAATGCTGCGTCCGGCGCGTACGCCTTCATCTGCGGTGATCACCAGTTTAGCGTTGGAATCCACTACGCGACCGGCCACCGCCTCCGGTGAGAAACCGCCGAAAATGACGGAGTGCACTGCGCCAATACGCGCACAGGCCAGCATCGCCACGGCCGCTTCCGGTACCATCGGCATATAGATGGCGACGACATCGCCTTTCTTGACGCCGAGGCTCAGCAACACGTTGGCAAAACGGCACACGTCACCGTGCAGTTCACGGAACGTAATGGTTTTGCTTTCGCTGGCGTCATCGCCTTCCCAGATAATCGCCGGGTGATCGCCACGCGTTTGCAAATGGCGGTCGAGGCAGTTGGCAGCGAGATTCAGCGCGCCATCTTCATACCAGCGAATCGAAATATTGCCGGGGGCAAAGGAGGTGTTTTTCACCTTGCTGTAAGGCTTGATCCAGTCGAGGATTTTGCCTTGTTCACCCCAAAAGGCGTCGGGATCGTCAACCGATTGTTGATACAGCGCCGCATACTGGTCGGCATTAATCAGGGCATTCGCTGCAACGGCAGCGGGTACAGGATGCTTATGTATTTGGCTCATGGCTGACCTCCTTGAAGATGTTAATCATATGTCAATCAAAGGTTAATTGAAGAGCGTGGCTGGGCTTTGTTTCTGTTTTGTAGTCTGGATCACGACCTTTTGTATGCCTGAAAAGCGCCCGAATTCATACTGTTCATCACGGAAACCAATGAGACCCAGTCTGGGGTTTTTCGCAGAATCAGACGTTGTCTCTGGTTAAATAATCAGCAAACGCGCCAGGCGGTTTTTTGCCCGATATTGAATAGCTATGCGGAAAATTATCGAATTAACACTTTTCATAACAGCGAGTTATGACTAAAAGTTAATGTCAGCATTTTATGCTACTCAGTTGCGCAGGATTTACGCTAACCCCCCAGGGGTTGCAATTACCGCAGTGAAAATGGTACTTATCTCGGCCCTGTTCAGCAGGTATCCACTCAGGCTGCATCATCGCGCAGGCGCAAAATGCTTACGCAGCAGTGTCTGATGCAGTCCACTATAACCCTCTATTTTATCGGGCTTTTGCTCACTTCCCTGTGCGTCATGTCTTCTGCAGCTTCGCAGAGGAGCAAAGGGGTTTTTACTGAGGAAAGTAACGCGTTATGAAAGGTTTTAAGCTCACCCTTGCCTGGCAAATTTTGATTGCCTTGATTCTCGGCGTTATCGTCGGAACCGTGCTGCATAATCAGCCAGACGATCGTGAATGGTTAATCACTAACATTCTCACCCCTGCAGGCGACATCTTCATTCATCTGATCAAGATGATTGTGGTGCCGATTGTGATTTCCTCCCTGATTGTCGGCATTGCTGGCGTTGGCGATGCGAAAAAACTGGGGCGTATTGGTGTCAAAACCATCGTCTATTTTGAAGTGATCACCACCATTGCCATTGTGGTCGGCATTACGCTGGCCAACGTATTCCAGCCAGGTAGCGGCATTGATATGTCTACGCTGGTAACGGTGGACATCTCTAAATACGAAGCCACAACGGAAGCGGTACAGGGGGCGCCTCACGGCCTGGTGACCACCATTCTGTCGCTGATTCCGCAGAACATTTTCGCCTCGCTGGTGAAGGGCGACATGCTGCCGATTATCTTCTTCTCGGTGCTGTTTGGTATGGGCTTGTCAGCGCTGCCTTCAGAACATCGTGATCCGCTGGTGACCGTGTTCCGTTCAGTGTCTGAAACCATGTTTAAAGTGACGCACATGATCATGCGTTATGCACCAGTCGGTGTGTTTGCGCTGATTGCGGTCACTATCGCTAACTTTGGTTTTGCCTCGCTCTATCCGCTGGCCAAGCTGGTGTTGCTGGTGTACGTGGCGATTCTGTTCTTTGCCTTCGTGGTGCTGGGAACGGTCGCGCGCATGTGTAAACTGCGTATTACCACGCTGATGCGCATCCTGAAAGATGAGCTGATTCTGGCCTATTCCACCTCCAGTTCAGAAACCGTGCTGCCACGAATCATGCAGAAGATGGAAGCCTACGGTGCGCCGAAAGCCATCACCAGCTTCGTGGTGCCGACCGGTTACTCATTCAACCTCGATGGTTCAACGCTGTATCAGAGCATCGCGGCGATCTTTATCGCGCAGCTGTACGGTATCGACCTGTCGCTAACCGATGAAATCATTCTGGTGCTGACGCTGATGGTGACCTCGAAGGGGATTGCTGGCGTGCCGGGCGTCTCCTTCGTGGTGCTGCTGGCGACACTGGGCAGCGTGGGTATTCCACTGGAAGGCCTGGCGTTTATCGCCGGTGTGGACCGCATCATGGACATGGCGCGTACTGCGCTGAATGTGATCGGTAATGCGCTGGCGGTGCTGGTGATTGCGCGCTGGGAAAACCAGTTCGACACCAGGCAGGCCGAAGCCTACGAGCTGGAACTGCGCACACAGAAAGCCAGTTAAGGCCATCAGCCGTACGCAATGACGACTTCAGTTGCGTCATGCACCTTTGCGTAGTTAACGAAACCCGCCATCCGGCGGGTTTTTTTTTATATCAATTCAAGACGTGTCTTGGGTGTTTGGCCGCCGGAATTGTGATTAATTTTATACCCACCATAACCACTAATAATTTGTTTTGTGGTTATGGTGGGTATATTCTTAGCGCTAAGATAACCGGAGGTTTGATTGAGCAGCAGGGAGCTGATCAGGATGTTGCTGGAGCGCGGTTGGGTTTTAGACCGAATAAAAGGCAGCCACCATGTGTTTGTGAGAGCAGATAAGCCGTATCACATCTCACTTCCTCATCCTGAAAAAGACCTGGCAACTGGAACATTACGTAAGTTAATGAAGTTAATGGACTAAATGTATACGGGGGCAATGCCCCCGATTTGGAAAAAATTAGCAATGTCAGTTGCAGCAGACATTGCAATGAATTCCTAACTGAATATTTCTTTTTAGTGAGGACTGAACATGAGATTCCCCGTTTATCTGCATAAGACAGAGGACAACAGCTGGTCAGGTTTTGTGCCAGATGTGGAGGGATGTTTTTTTGCAGGCAAAAGCGTAGATGATGCGCTGCGCGATGCATTTAACGCGATTGATGTACACGTAGAATCTTTAGCGGATGCCAGCAAAGCCATCCCTAAAGCGGCAGATATTGAGACTCACATTCATGATGAAGCCTGTCAGGGAGGTTACTGGGCATTTGTGGAGATCGATCTGAGTCGCTATGAAGGTAAAGCGGTAAAGCTCAATATCACTTTGCCACAAAATCTACTCAGCAAAATTGACAGTTATGTCGAATCCCACCGCGAATATGGTTCGCGCAGCGGTTTTCTGGCGGAGTTAGCGCGCAGAGAATTAGCGAACGCGTAACCAACATTGCTAAACATCTACCCGCCATCCGGCGGGTTTTTTTATGCCAGCTTCTGCAAAAAGTACAAAAACATGACAACCGATCAGGAATTAACAATTCAAAATGGTATATAGTTTTTTGAATAAATTATTCTTTCACAGGAGTGCGTGATGCAGATCGACCTGAGCCAGATGATCACCGAAGGGCGTAACCCAGCGAGCCAAAACATTGACGAGCTACCCACCGAAGCGATGCTGCGCGTCATTAATGATGAAGACAAAAAAGTGGCGCTGGCGGTGGAAGCGATTGTGCCGCAGATCGCACAGGTGGTGGATGCCATTACTGCGGCCTTTAGCAACGGCGGGCGCCTCATCTATTGTGGAGCAGGCACGTCGGGCCGCCTCGGTATTCTCGATGCCAGCGAGTGCCCACCGACCTTCGGTACGCCGCGCTCGCAGGTGGTGGGTTTAATTGCCGGCGGCCACACCGCGATTTTGCAGGCGGTGGAGAATGCGGAAGACAACGTCGAGCAGGGTGCACAGGATTTAAAGGACATCAATTTCAACGCTAATGATGTGCTGGTGGGGATTGCCGCCAGTGGCCGTACGCCCTATGTATTGGGCGCGCTGGCGTATGCGAAACAGCAGGGCGCATTTAGCGCGGCGTTAACCTGCAATCCTAACAGCCCGATGTCACAGGCTGCGGATGTGGCTCTCACCCCGGTAGTGGGGCCAGAAGTGGTCACCGGTTCTTCGCGTATGAAAGCCGGTACGGCACAAAAGCTGGTGCTCAATATGCTGACCACCGGCGCGATGATCCGCAGCGGCAAGGTGTACGGCAACCTGATGGTGGATGTCGAAGCCACTAACCAAAAACTGGTGCAGCGCCAAATCAACATCGTCAAACAGGCCACTGACTGCGACGATGCCACCGCGCAGCAGGCGCTGAACGCGTGTCATGGTCACTGCAAAACGGCGATTGTGATGGTGCTGGCAGGATTGGATGCCAGCGAGGCCCAGGCGCTGCTGAAGCAAAACAGCGGCTTTATCCGTAACGCGTTGCGTGACGCAGGAGCGCAATAATGGCTGCCATCACCGAAGGATTACTGCGCGATATCCTGCACGCGGTGGGAGGCGCGCATAACATTGTGCAGTGCGGCAATTGCATGACGCGTCTACGCCTGACACTCGCGGATGCCACATTAGTCGATTATGCCCAACTGAAAACGCTGCCCGGCGTATTGGGTGTGATCGACAGCGACGCGCAGCTGCAGATCGTGCTGGGTCCTGGCAAAGCGCAAACCGCCGCAGAGAAAATGCAGGGATTACTGGAGAGTGATGAAACGGAAAAGCCGCAGGATCTCAGCACTATTGCTGCCGCCCAAAAGCAGCAGATGAAAGCGAAGCAAGCCAGCGCGCTGCACCGTTTTCTCTCCTGCTTCGCCACCATCTTCACCCCACTGATCCCCGGCTTTATCGGTGCGGGTTTGCTGCTGGGATTTGCCACGCTGATTGAGCAGATTTTTCACCTCAACCAGCCCGGTGAACATGCGCAGTGGCTGCTGGACACCGTGGCCTATATGAAGGTGTTCGGTAAGGGACTGTTTACCTTCCTGAGCATCCTGATTGGCTATAACGCGCAGAAAGCCTTTGGGGGCACCGGTGTGAACGGTGCCATTATCGCTTCACTGTTTGTGCTCGGTTATATGCCAAAAGCCACGGTGGGCTATTACAGCGGTATGTCAGATTTCTTTGGCATGGCGATAGACCCTCGCGGCAATATTATCGGCGTATTATTGGCGGCGATATTCGGTGCGTGGATTGAGAAACAACTGCGTAAAATTATCCCCGATAATCTCGACATGATTTTGACATCGTTACTCACGTTATTAATTACCGGCGCCATCACCTTTATGGTGATTATGCCGATTGGCGGTGAGTTATTTAAAGGCATGTCATGGTTATTTATTCATCTCAATAACAATCCCTTTGGCTGCGCTATTTTGGCCGGTCTGTTTTTAATTGCAGTGATGTTCGGGATTCATCAGGGTTTCATTCCGGTCTATTTTGCGCTGATGGAAACCCAGGGCTTTAACTCATTATTCCCGATTCTGGCGATGGCGGGTGCGGGTCAGGTTGGGGCTTCTCTCGCGCTGTGGTGCAAGGCCGATAAGCACTCGCTGCTGCGTACGCAAATCAAGGGAGCGATAGTACCGGGCCTGTTGGGCGTGGGCGAACCGTTGATTTATGGCGTTACGCTGCCGCGCCTGAAGCCATTTATTACTGCCTGTTGTGGCGGTGCGCTGGGTGGATTCTTCATTGGTCTGGTAGCCTGGCTCGGTCTGCCGGTGGGGATGAATACGGTATTTGGGCCTTCCGGATTGGTTACGTTGCCGCTGATGACCTCTTCACAGGGGATCTTTGCCGGTATGGCGGTGTATCTCGCCGGATTAATCGTGGCGTGGGTCGGTGGATTTGCCTTTACCTGGTGGGGCGGAACCAAAGGCGTCGATCTCAGCTAATGCCATTGCTATTCACCGTAGCAGCACACGACATCATGCCGCTACGGTGAAGCTGGAATGAAGCCTGAGATGGCGTGCCGCTACGGGGTATACGCCGGCAAAACCTTAAAGATTGAATGAATTGAAATGTGATTTATGTCACGTTTTTGCAATTCGCCGTATCGCTTAGCCTGGCGCTGATATCGCCGAATATGCCGTGCCATTCGTAAGTAAACTGCTAAGAAAAAATAAAGAAACTATTAGTAAGATAGCAGGCTAATTATTGGAAACTTCTGGGCTCAATTATTGCCAATAATTTCTCCCGCCTCACAAATATTTCGCTATTATGACAACGGGTTACCTTCATTTACCTTTTGCGTCCGATGGCAGAAAAGTCTATACCTAAAGCCAATTAATCTATAAAAACAGTTTTAACCGCTTATTCGCTGCACCAGACTTTCTTCACACAGTGGCTCTCAGAAATTAATTGCTCATCGGGGTTGGTGTCATTCCTGCCGTTGTATCCCTCGCGATGAATTTAACGCTGTTGCAATAACAGCGTGGACGCTGCACGCCCACTGGAGGAAGTATGAAGTTTAAATTAAACCCGATTGCGTTCGGAATATTAGCCGCGCAGGCGCTGTTTTATCCGGCGATAAGTGCGCAAGCCATTACGCTGGGAAGCTATTCACCGAAAATTAATGACAACCTCTTTGGCGAGCAGCGTATTGACGTTAATGGCAGTAACGAAACGCTGGACGGCAATCCTGATTTTGCACCGGGAACGGACGGATCAGTGAACTCCAGTCTCGGTCAGGTCAATATCACATCGGGTGCGCAGTTTCTGAATCAAACGCGTCTTGATCCCGGTCCACAGAACTTCGCCATCACCGTACCCGATTCTACCACGGGTGGTAACACCACCTTCCAGGTCTACAACTCCGCCAGCCTGGTGGCACAAACGCCAGTGACTTCCGATACCGCCGTGCCGGACGTGGTCAACGTTAACGGCGATCAATACATCAACACGCGCATCGCGGATGTTTCCAACGGTGGCCTGCTTGATGTGAATCTTGGGCAAGCGAATGCCGCCAGCAGCGCCAGCACCAACAGCTGGAGCATGGCAGCGAAGCAGACCACGCTGTTTCAGGTGGGCAGCAACAGCACGCTGAACTGGAATTCCAACAATCGCATCAGCTTCTTCGGCACTGCCGCGACACCGGATGGTGCAGGCGCCACGCAATCCTTTCAGGTGCAAAATCTGGCGACCTACAACGGCGGCGTGAATGTGCAAACGCTGGATGGCGTCACACACACCTTCACCGTCACCAGCGCCAGCGAATTGCAGACTTACAATAACTGGCTGATTGGTCAGTTGCAGGCGGGCAATCTGGATAAAGCCAACTACCTGACCGAATTCAACAAAGCGGTGACCGTCACCAATGGCAATATTGTGTACGACGTCAGCGCCACACCGCCGGATGAAGTCACGCAGCCGATTGGCAACCGCATCGTGGTCAATGCCGATGGCCCAGACGCTCGCGTCAATCTCGCGGCGGGCAACACACTGGAAGTCGTGGGTTCGACAGGCGGGGCGATTAAAGCCTCCAACGGCGCGCAGGCGGTGATTGATGGCAAGCTCGCCAGCCGCGGCACCCTCGCCAATAACGGCACGGCACTGGTGCTTTCTGGCAACAGCAACGGCAGTACCAGCACGACTGGCGTGATCAACGGTGGGTTCCTCAATCGCCAGGATGGCACGGGTATTGGCTCCACCGGCTACGGTGCCAATGGGGTGCTGGTGCAGAGCGGCAGTGCGTTTAACAACAACGGCATCGTCAATCTCGCCACCACCGGCAGTAATTCGCAGTATGGCGTAGCCGGTATTCGGCTGGAGGATGACGCCACATCCCGCAACAGCGGCAATATCAACGTCGGCGTGAACGGCTCCAGCGCGCGCGGTACAGCATCGGGCGTACTGCTGACATCGCCGACCTCCACCTTCACCAACAATGCCGATGGGCAGATTTATATTGGTCGTGGTCCTCAAAACAGCCTGACCGACAACGTGGCGGATACCGCCATGAATCAGAGCGGCCTGACCAGCGGGATCGCGCTGGTGGCTAACGGCTCTGCCACCAACAACGGCAACATCGTGATTGGCTCAAAGGCGCAGAACGCGGCGGGCATGTCGGCGACCGGTGCCAGCGGGGTCACGATGGTCAATAACGGCACCATTGATGTGAATGGTGCTGCCGCGACCGTGCCGCGTGAAAACGTCGGGATGTCGGTGACCAACAGCAGCGGCACCATCGATAACCGTGGCACCATTAACCTTAACGGCGTCAACGGCACGGGCGTGAAAGTCGTGGCGACCAGTGGCAATAACGCTTCTGCAAGTTCAACGGGGACCATTAACGTTGCCGGGGGGGCCGATCCCGCCAGCGGTACACGCAACTTTGGCGTGTGGGTGGAGGGCCAGGGCACCGGACAGGCCAGTGCAGACGTCAACGGCCCGGTGAATCTGAGCGGCACGGGCGCGATTGGCGTGCACGCACGCGGCAATGCCACGGTGGAAGTAGCGGCTAACGCAATACCGACGTTCAGTAACGGCAGTAATCAAATCGCTTTCTTCGCCTATGGCCCCAATGCGCGGATTAACATAGCAGGCAACAATCCGTTCAATGTCACCACCACCAACTCGACACTGTTCCGCGTTGAGCAGGGCGCGGATTTTGACGGCACCGATCTGTCACTCACCGCATCGGGCGCGGGTTCTGTGGCGGTGAACGGCACCGGCACCGGCGGTACCGAAGTGAACACCCGCAATGCCACGCTGAACGTTAGTGGTGCAGGCGCCACGGGGGTGAATATTGAAGGCGGGGCAACGGGCACCATCGACAATGACACGACCATCAACCTCACCGGCAACAACGCGATTGGCGCGATTGTCGATGGACAGAAACATACGTTAGCGGGCAGCAACAGCGGTACGCCGGTGACCAGCACGACGTTAAGTTCTGCTGCGGCACTCAATTCATCGCAAAGTGGATTGATTGGCTATCTGGCGCGCAATCGCGCACAGCTCAATAACACTGGCAACATTGCTTTCAGCGGCGCTAACGCCACTGGCATTCGCGTGGAGAGCGGTGCGACCGGTACTAACAGCGGTAACATCAGCATCAACGATGGCGGCACCGGCATTGCGGTGAACAGCAGCGGCAGCACGGCCAATACCACGGCCAACAACAGCGGCAACATCGACGTTAATGGCGGCAGCACCACCAGCCGCAGCCGGGGCGTGAGCGCCAGCGGTAGCCGGGCGATTGCTAACCTCAACAGTGGCAGCTTGAATCTTAACGGCACAGGTGCGATAGGCGCGGAAGCGCTCAACGGCGCATTGGTGAATATCGCGACTGGCTCGACGCCTAACTTTAACAGCAGCGATCAGATTGCTTATCACGCGGCGGGCAGTGGTTCACGTATCAACTCTGATGCCAACGCGCTGGACGTGAATACGCTGAATTCCACCGGATACCGTATTGATGATGGCGCTGGGCTGAGCTTCAGCAACCCAGCGACGCTCACCGCCAGTGCTGCCAACAGCACCGGCGTGATCGTTTCTGGCCGTGGCAGCACGCTGAACACGGCGAATGTCAATCTTACCGCCAGCGGCCAGGACAGCACGGCGATCCGTACCGAAGGCGGCGCCGCGACCACACTCGATAGCGGCAGCAGCATTAACCTGAGCGGCAATCGTGCCGTCGGTGTGCTGGTCAATAATCTGCGTACCGATCTCAGCAACGCGCTGGATGGCACCTCAGCGGCCACCACCGTCACCAGCAATGGCAATCTCAACGGCGCAGGCAGCAACGCCATCGGCTTTGATGTCACCAACGGCGCCACGCTGGTCAACAACGGTACGGTGGATCTTACCGGCAGCAACAATATCGGTATTCGCTCACGCGCGGGCAGCACGCTAACCAATAACGGTACGGTCAATGTGGCGAACGGCACCGGGCTGGATGTCTCTGGCAGCGGCAGCACGCTGGCCAAAGGCGGCGTGATCAATGTCGATAACGGTGTGGCAGGCGTGCGCATCAGTGACGGCGCACAGCTGGCGTTAACCGGCAGCGATACCGTGATCACCACGCGTGGCACTGCGCACGGCATCCTGGTCGATAACGGTGCCAGCGCGCTTAGCGCCAGCGACGCCACGGTCAACGTACTGGGCAGCGGTAATGGCATCGAAAACCGGGCAGAACTCAGCAATGTTAGCCTGAGCAACCTGACGCTCAACGTGGCGAATGGCAACGGGATCCGCACTGCGGTGCCGTTTGATCCGGCCTCGACGGTCACCACCAATGTTACCGGCAGCGGTACGGGCCTGAACATCGCCAATGCGGATGGATCGACCACCCGCGGCGATTTAACACTCGGCTCCGGCTATCAATTTAATGTCACCGGTGCGGGCGGCAGCGGCATCCGCGCCAACACCACTGGCAACGTCACCACTGCGGCTGACGTCACGATCGATAACCCTGCTGGCGGATCGGCACTGATCTCCAGCACGGCGGGCACCATCGTCAACACCGGAACGTTTACCTCGAACAGCCTTACCTCGCCAGTGGTGGATTTGCGCGGGGGCAAAACCATCTTCGAAAACCTCGGCAACATCATCACTGCTAATCCGCAAACCGTTGCAGTGGCGGGCAGCAATGCCAATGATGAAATCCTGCTGACCGAAGGTGATGTGCGTGGCGATATCAACCCCGGCGGCGGTTCCGATGTGTTCCGCTGGACGGGCGGTACGCTTAACGGCAGCCTGACGATGGGCAATGACGCTAATAACAGTGCGGAGGTCAGCAAGGTGGACCTCGGCACCACCTATCACCTCACCAGCGGCAGCGGAACGGGTAACACCCTGACGTTCAACCAGATCGACTCTCGTGGCGGGAGCCTGAGCGCCGACGATCTCAATAAAGGGGTTAACCTCGGCAGCGGCTGGAGCACCATCAACTTTACCGATACGCAGTGGACGTTGACCGATAACCTCAAGCTGGCGCACAGCACCATTAATATCGATGAGAACTCCACGCTGTATGCGGGCAACAACGTGCATCCGACGTTAGCGGGTGGCACCGCGGATTCACTCACGGTGAACAACGCCGGTATTCTCGACCTGACTAACGGCGCGGGATCGCCGGGCAACACCTTGAATATCAATGGTTCGCTGGCTTCCAGTGGCGGCCAGCTTAATCTGATCACTGACCTTAACGCAGGTGGCGCGCTGAGCAACCAGTTCACCGACCATCTCAATGTCACGGGTAATGCCACCGGCACCACGCTGGTGAATGTCAAACTGACCGACAGCAGTACCGGTGCGTTAACGGACCTGAATCGCAATGGCGGCATTGAGGGTAATGAGGGGATTTCACTGGCACAGGTCGCGGGTAATGCTGGCCCTGAGAGTTTTGCCCTTAAAGATGGTTATCTCGGCGCAGGGCCCTGGCAATACCGGCTCTACACCTTCGCACCGGGCAGTACCGATCCCAGCCAGCGTTTAGTCAGCGGCAGTGGCAACAATTACTGGGATTACCGGCTGGCGAATTATTACGTGTGTGAAGATGGCGCCAGCTGCCCATCGACCTTTATTACCGATGCGTTCGGCAGCGGGCAAAGCTACGATGCGCGTCCCGCTGTGGTGCCGCAGGTGCCTTCCTATATCTCCGCCCCGGTTGGCCTTGCTTATTACACCTCGGCGATTATCGACGATTTGCATAAGCGTCTTGGTGAGTTGCGTCATGAGCAGACACGACCGGAAGGCGATGGCGGCGAGATGTTCCTGCGTTACATCGGTTCCAACCTGAAATACAAAAGTGACCAGCGCTTCCGTGATTATGGCTATGACTTCGATCTGGATTACAGCGCGGTGCAGGTGGGTGGTAACGTGCTGCACCTCGACGGTGACAAAGACAGCCTGCGCGGTGGCTTAGCCTATACCCGAGGTAACACGCGCATCCGTCCGGATGCCGCCGACGGTTACAGCAGCACCACCTTCGATAGCGATAGCCTGGCCTTTTACGGCACCTGGCAGCGTCAGAACGGGTTTTATCTGGATGGCGTGCTGTCGTTCGACTGGCATCGTGGTGAAACCGATATCGCACGGCAAAAACAGGAAGCGAAGCTGAAGGGCCATGGCTGGACCGCCTCACTCGAGAGCGGTTATCCGTTTGCTCTCGGCGATGGCTACAAACTGGAACCGCAGGCGCAGTTGATGTACATGAAGCTGAATATGAACGATTTTACCGATGAAGACGGCAACAAGGTGCGTTACGGCGATTACAACCAGACCATCGGACGTTTGGGCGCACGGCTCGATCGCACCTGGACGGATGACAGCAACCGCCAGTACACCCCTTACCTGCGCGCCAATTACTACAAAGGTTGGGGCGGCACGGCGGACACCAACGTCTCCTCGGTGGAAAACCCGGCATTGAGCGCCACTTTCACCAGCGGCCACTTTGGTCAGATGTGGGAAGTGGGCGCAGGCGGGACCGCCACGTTGCAGAAAGATGTGTCACTGTATGCGGAGGCGGATTACCGCAAAGAGATCAGCGGCAACGGGGCCAAGGGGTGGCGCTATAACGTGGGCGTAAGGTGGCAGTTTTAAATGAGGACATTTCAAGCGTTGCCTTTAATGTCGTCATTAAAGGGCTGCGGTATTTGGACAAGTCGCGTTATATGGCGTTGTTAAACGGATACGGTATTCGGCCTGATCGCCATTAATTGCAGGATGGGCTGAGGTGCATATTGCTGTGCACCTTTCTCATCTTGCGCCTCGGCAAAACCTTGATTTCATATACTCTAAATAAAATTTTAACGATGAATTTCTGCTACAAAAAACAGGGATATTGTTCACTGTGGCTTTAATTCAGGATAAAAATTAATTCTCATCGCTAAAGACCGCTCCCTGCGCTGCCGAAAAGGTAAAAAAGTGTAATTGATTTTTTCCTTTAGCCTGCATTTTGCAAGGACAACACACATGCGGAACAACCAGCCTATCACTCAGCGTGAATTTATCTTTGATGATGACGCCACGCTGATGTCGACCACCGATCTCAGCAGCCACATAACCTATGCCAACGACGCCTTTATTGAGGTTAGCGGTTTCGAGCCGGAGGAGGTCAATGGGCAACCGCATAACATGGTGCGTCACCCGGATATGCCGCCGGAAGCGTTTGCCGACATGTGGGCCACCCTGAAACAGGGTGAACCCTGGACTGCGCTGGTGAAAAACCGTCGTAAGAACGGTGATCACTATTGGGTGCGCGCCAATGCGATTCCGGTGGTGCGCGAAGGTAAGGTGCAGGGTTACATGTCGGTACGCACCAAACCTTCCGCCGAAGAGATCCGTCAGACCGAAGCGCTGTACCGTGATTTCCGCGAAGGGCGGGCTAAAGGCCGCCGTTTCCATAAAGGGTTGCTGGTCGGCACCGGCTTGCGTCGTCTCGGATCACTGTTAAAAATTATGCCGCTGCGCTGGCGTATTCGCTCTACTTTGCTGGCCGTACTGCCGCTGTCTGTTATCGGCGTCTGGCTGCTGGGGATGGCACCGATGGCGCTGGGCGGCTTTGCCGCAGGCATGGCAGGTTTATTGCTGCTGGCGAGCCTATGGCTGGAGCAGCAGATTTCCCGTCCAATGGAGCGTATCTGCCGCCAGGCATTAAGCGTCGCCACTGGCGCCAGTCATAAGGTGGATCAGTTAGATCGTGTGGATGAAATCGGGATCACGCTGCGTGCCATCGGACAGCTCGGCCTGATGTTCCGCTGGCTGGTGGATGATGTGAGCGGCCAGGCGATCAATGTACTCAGTGCCAGCGGTGCGATAGCGCGCAGCAACGACGAATTGAGCCGCCGCACGGAACAGGCCGCGGCCAACGTGCAGCAAACCGCCGCCACCATGAATGAAATGACCGCCACGGTGAAAAGCAACACCGATACGGCTAATGAAGTAAACAAGCTGTCAGAAAATACCAGCCACGCCGCGCTGAAAGGCGGTGAAGTGATGCAGGAGATGGTGGGGATGATGGCGGAGATCGCCGACAGCTCGAAACGCATCGCCAATATTACCAGCGTGATTGACGGCATCGCTTTCCAGACCAACATTCTGGCGTTAAACGCCGCGGTGGAAGCGGCGCGTGCCGGTGAGCAGGGCAAAGGGTTTGCGGTGGTCGCGGGCGAGGTGCGCAGCCTGGCGCAGCGTAGCGCCAAAGCCGCCAGTGAAATCAAAACGTTGGTGGAAACCAGCGCGGGTCGCGTGCAGTCGGGCAGTAATCACGCTGATGCGGCCGGGCGCACCATGCAGGATATTGTCGACCAGGTGCAAAATGTCACGGCATTGATTGCCCAGATCAGTTCTGCCACGGCGGAACAGTCCATCGCGCTAAGTGAAGTGAGTACTGCAGTGGAAGATCTCGACGATATCACGCACCAGAATGCCGCTCGCGTGGCGGAAAGCGCCGAAGCGTCCGGGCGCATGACGCGTCAGGCGAACCGCCTGGTGGAAGCGATCAGCGTGTTTCGTTAAAGCGTCTCGCGCGCTGCCCTTAATGCGCCGGGTGGTGAGCCGACAATGCGTTTAAACGCCCGGCTAAACGCCGCCAGCGAACCGTAACCGAGGTGGAAGGCGACGCTTTCCACCGCTTCGCCCTCGTTGACGATACGTTCCACTGCCAGCCGCATGCGCAGTTCAGTGAGGTAGCGCAGCGGCGTCATGCCGGTAGCCGTTTGAAAACGGGCGGCAAACACTGAGCGTGAACTGCCCGATTCGCGTGCCAGCCGCTCCACCGTCCAGTTTTCGCCCGGCTCACGATGCATGGCTGCCATCGCCAGGCTAAGACGCGGATCGCGCAGTGCCTGCACTAATCCACTGCCTTTGCCGCAGCCGTTTTCCACCCAGCCGCGCACAATCTGCGCTGCCACCACATCCGCCAGTCGGGACAGAATCCCGGCGAAACCGGCTTTGCGCTCGCGGGTTTCACGCTCCATCGCATCGAGAATCGGCTGGATTTCCGGGTACTGCGCCAGCAAGGTACTCACGAGCATGACATCCGGCATGGTGTGTACCAGCGGCTGCATACCGCCGAGTTCAAACGCCATGCAGGCGCTAAACAGAATCACATCGCTGTCGTCCGGGCAACCTTCGCTGCTGTCAGCGATGTCACAGACGCTGCCACAGATCGGTTTGCTGTTGAAGGTGCCAATCGGTTCACAAATGGCGTCTTCGCTGGAGATCAACGCGTGCGCTTTGCCGTGCGGGATTAGCATCGCATCGCCTGCCTGCAACGGATAGATCACGCCAGACGCTGAGCGGATCATTAACGATCCACGGCCAACAAAGTGCAGTTGTGCCTTGCCCGGCGCGTCATCGTATTGCAAACCAAAAGGGTTATGTAAGGCGATACGCTGATATTTCACGCCGTACAGGCGCATGCCCATTAGCAGTTCACTGGTCAGATCTTCATAGCGGCTCATACGAATCCAGACGAATTATCAAAAAACAAAGTTTTTGTATCATAGATCGTCTTGCGTCATCTCACTATGCTTACAACCTGAATTTTTGTGATGGGGATCGCAAATGAGTCTGGATACTGAAGTAGTCGAAACAAGTATAGCGGCGGATAAACCCGCATGGGGCGCGGTGTTTGCCATGGCGTTTGGCGTGTTCGGCCTGATCACTGCCGAATTTCTGCCGGTGAGCTTGCTGACACCGATTGCCGACTCGCTGCAGGTGAGCGAAGGGCAAGCGGGCCAAACGGTGACCGTGACTGCGCTGGTGGCATTGCTCACCAGTCTGGTGGTCGGCAACCTTACGCGTCGTCTCGATCGTCGCGTCGTGATGCTGGCCTTTACGCTGCTGCTGATTGCCTCGGCGCTGCTGGTGGCCTTTGCAGAAAATCTGCCAATGATCCTGCTGGCGCGTGTGCTGCTCGGCATGGCGATTGGCGGCTTCTGGACGCTTTCCACTGCGATTACCATGCGGCTGGTACCCAGCGATCAGGTGCCAAAGGCGCTGTCGATAGTGTTTAGCGGCATTTCGCTGGCGACCATCATTGCCGCACCGTTGGGCAGTTACCTCGGCGGCATTGTTGGCTGGCGTAATATCTTCCTGTTGACCGGTGCATTGGGCGTGCTGGCGTTGTTCTGGCAGTTCTTCACATTGCCTGCGATGCCGCCAGAGAATAAAGCGCGCAGCGGCGGCGTGCTGGATCTGCTGCGTAACAGCCTGATGCGCTGGGGCATGCTGGCAGTGATCATGATGTTCACCGGTCACTTTGCCTTCTTTACCTATCTGCGTCCGTTCCTGGAAAGCAGCGCGCAGCTCAATATCAATCAGCTGTCGCTGGTGCTGCTGGCGTTTGGCGTGGCGAACTTCTTCGGCACCTCACTGGCGGGTTACCTGGTGACGCGCAGCGTGTCGCTGACGCTGACCGGTATGGCGCTGGTCATGAGTGTGACGGCGGTGGTGCTGGTGAGTTTTGGCAATCTGCCGTGGCTGGTCGGTGCCGGCGTGGCGATGTGGGGCCTGGCATTCGGTTCGATGCCGACCGGCTGGTCAACGTGGATCTCCCGTGCGGTGCCGGATGATGCGGAATCCGGCGGCGGTTTGCTGGTGGCGACCATTCAGTTGGCGATCACCGCAGGTGCTGCGGCCGGTGGCTGGATGTTTGATCTCAACGGCGCGGGCGGTGTGTTCCTCGCCAGCGGCGTGCTGATGCTGCTGGCGGCTATCACTATTTTCACCCGCGTTCGACATCACGGTTAAATAGCTTGCTGTGTCAGGGTCGCCATCAGCGTCGATCCTATAAAAAGCTCACATACCTGTAGGTCGCCATTGATGGCGACCTTTCTTTTTTCTGGCAAACCACGCAGACATAAATCCTGCACCACTCTAAAAACCCAGTTTTTTAACCCTTTGCACACAGGTTAATCCAAATGTGCTTTTTATATTCAAATTAATCGAATAACTACGGCAAATCTCTCTGCTTTTTTGTGATCGGATTCACGCCTATTATTTATCTCAACAAGGCGATGACGCCTTATCCGATAAAAAATCATTGAGGAATTGACCATGAAATCTATCAAAATTTTTGCTTCTGTTATCGCTCTCTCTGCTCTGCCATTCGCCAGCTTCGCGCAAAGCGTCACCGCATGTGCTTCAACACTGGATGGTGCAGAAGCGCAAATCGCTGCTCAGGCGCACAAAGCTGGTGCTTCCTATAAAGTGACTGAAGCCAATTTCAACAACGGCGTGCACATGACTGCTGAGTTGATCAAATAAGTCTGCGTTAACGATCTGTGCTGATAGGGTGCCTTAGGGCGCCCTGGCGGCGTTGGTAACTGCATAAAATTCTGTTACTTTCCTACCTAAATGATTACTATTCTCAAAAACTAACATCCTTCGTCGGCTCGCCTCGGGCTGTCATTCTGAAATTGGTTGCATTGTCGGGCTTTCACTTCACTGCCATGAGGCGGTGGATTTGCTATGGAGAAGTTATGAAAGCGATTAAAACAACATGGGCGTTGCGTCCATTGCTGCTGGCAACGGCGCTGTTATCTTCCTCTGCGGTACTGGCAGCGGAGTCTCAGCCGCTGAACCGGGTGATTTCCAAAGGTGCTTACGAACTGGCGTTCAGCAACAGCGATAACGCGCTGTTCCTCGCCACGGCGCAAAACGCCAGCACCAAAGGCGGCACCGTTTATCGTCTCGATCCGCAGGATCTGTCGGTGAAGCAGACCATCAATACCGATCTGCCGACCTTTGGCGCCGCCATCAACCAGAAAACCAACACGCTGTTCTTTGGTAATACACGCGATGCGGCACTGACCTCGGTCGATGCCAGCAGCGGTAAAGTACTGAACTCGCTGGTGCTGGATGCGCGTCAGCGCAGCGAAACCGTCCGTCCACTGCAGCCGCGTGAAGTGGTTGCGGATGCGGCCACCGACCGCGTGTATGTCACCGGCCTCGGTGAGCAGAGCGTGGTGTGGGTTGTGGATGGCAAAACCCTGAAGCTGGTTAGCACCGTACCGAACACCGGTAAAATGGGTACTGGCCTGGCCATCGATTCTGCGGCACAGAAGTTGTACGTAACCAACGCCGATGGCGAACTGGTGACCATCAATACGCGCCTGAACGCGATTGAAAAACGTCAGAAAATCGATGGCGACAAAGACCACTTCTTCCTGAATATCGCGCTGGATACCCAGGGCCATCGCATCTTCCTGAGCGACTCTAAACAGCCTCAGGTGCTGGTGCTGGATTCCCGCACTCAGCAGGTGATTCATAAGATTGATGTGCCAGAATCGCTGGCGGTGCTGTTCAATGCCGACCGCAACGAGCTGTATGTGACGCACCGTAAAGCCGGCGAGATCAGCATCATCGACGCCAGCTCTTATAAAGTGAAGCGCACGGTGAAAGCACCGGGCCTGCCAAACAGCCTGGCGCTGTCAGCAGACGGTAAAGCGCTGTTTGTTAGCATCAAGCAGCCGGGCACCCGTAAAGAGCCACCAAAAAACCCGGATAGCGTCCTGCGCATCGCGCTGTAAGCGGCAGTTATCTGAAACTCAAGGGCGGCGTGTGCCGCCCTTTGCATTTCCGCACTTTCCTTCCCCGCTCGCCCCGCGATATACGCTACCTTTTACCTCGACAACACCAATGGAGAGGAAGCAATGAGCCAGTTTTTTATGCATGAGAAAAACGATCTGGTGAACGAAGCCATCGAAGGGGTTTTGCTGAGCACGCCCTGGCATAACCTGAGCCGTCTCGATCTCGGAGATGAGATCCGCGTGGTGGTGCGCACAGATTGGGATAAGAGCAAAGTGGCGCTGATCTCCGGCGGCGGATCGGGCCATGAACCGGCGCACGCCGGTTTTGTCGGCAAAGGCATGCTCACGGCGGCGGTATGCGGCGATATCTTTGCCTCACCGAGCGTCGATGCGGTGCTCAATGCCATCATCAATGTCACGGGCGATGCAGGTTGCCTGCTGATTGTGAAGAACTACACAGGCGACCGGTTGAACTTCGGGCTGGCGGCGGAGAAAGCGAAAAATCTCGGCTACAACGTCGAGTTGGTAATGGTGCAGGACGATATTGCGCTGCCCGAAAATCCTCAGCCGCGCGGCATCGCTGGGACCGTGCTGGTGCATAAGATCGCCGGTTTTGCTGCCGAGCAGGGGCAATCGCTGGATGAAGTTAAAGCGCTGGCGCAGCGTGCCATCGACGCCACCTCATCGATTGGGCTGGCGTTTGCTACCTGCCATATTCCCGGCGAAAAGCGTGATGAACGTGTCGAAGCGGGCCACAGCGAGCTGGGTATGGGCATCCACGGCGAACCGGGCGTGGTGACACTGGATACCCAAAACAGTCGAAAGATCAGCAGCATTACGACCGATAAGCTGGCGCAGTCGCTGCCAGACGGCAAACAGGCGCTGCTGTTGATCAACAACCTCGGCGGCTTCTCCCAGCTGGAGCTGGCGGTGTTGACGCGCGAAGTGTTGCAATCACCACTTGCCGCGCGGGTTACTCACCTTATCGGTCCGGCAACCCTGGTCAGCGCTTTAGATATGAAAGGCTTCTCGCTGTCATTGCTGGCGCTGGAGGAACCCTTCCTTGAGGCACTCAATGCGCCGGTGCAGGTGCTGGGCTGGGTACCGGTCTATGATTTTGCACCGATCAGTTTGCAGAGCGCGGAAAAAGTCGGCAGCGTGCTGGATTTCGACCCGTCCGACAACGCTGAAGTGGCTAAACACGTTGAGCGCGTGACGCAAACCTTGATCGATCTGGAAAGCGAACTCAATGCGCTGGATGCCAAAGTCGGCGACGGCGATACCGGCTCAACCTTTGCAGCGGGCGCGAAGAAGATTCAGCGCGGCCTGCGTGACAAGCAGTTGCCGCTGGATGAGTTGCCGACCTTAATGGCGCTGATCGGTGAGCAACTGGCGACGGTGATGGGCGGTTCAAGCGGCGTACTGATGTCGATTCTGTTCACCAGCGCCGGGCAAAAACTGGAAGAGGGCAGCGCATTGCCGCAGGCATTAATGCATGGTCTGGAGCGCATGAAGCATTACGGTGGCGCGCAGCCGGGGCATCGTACGTTAGTGGATGCGCTGCAACCGGCGCTGGAGGCGTTAGTGGCGGGTGAGTCACTGGCCGCTGCGGCGAAAGCCGCTCAGCAAGGCGCGGATGCCACGGCACAAATGCAGAGCGCCAAAGCGGGACGTTCGGCTTATCTGAACCAACAAAGTCTGGATGGAGTGAAAGATCCGGGTGCGTATGCGGTTGAGAAAGTGTTTGCGGTGCTGGCAGGTTGATTTAAGCGGATGACACTGCTTGCAATGATCTGTTGCAGCGCGATTTAACGCGCACCTGAAGCGTGATTGACGCGACAGGTGCGCATTATGTTGCCGCCACAACCGCTTATTCCGATGCCTCGCGCATCATCTCATCATGCGGAATATCCGCCAGAATCTGCTCAAAGCTGCGTAGACGTTTGTAGATCGACATCAGCGTAATCAGTGTGGACCATGACGTAATCAAGTACTGGAATGATGAGCGCACCTGATCAAATACGTTGGTAATCTGGTTCAACAGGCCCAGCGTGATGGTCCCTGCGACAATCGATGGGAACAGCACAAACAACCCGAACACGTTATCGACCTGCAGATAGAGAATGCGGGTGATGTTGAAGTACAGATAGTGAAAATAGAGACGGAAATAGTTGTGGCGCACGCGGCTAAACAATTCTTGTACCGTAGGCGGTGAAGCGCGTTCTGCGTCATCTTCGCCATAGACCAGTTCCTTACGAAATGCGGCTTCCACGCGCTGATTACGAAACTCCAGACCTGGCAGTTTAATCCCGACTAATGCCAATAACGCCGTACCAAACAACGACCACAAGAGCGCGGCAATCACCAGTGCATACGGGATGTTGCCAAGAATCGGCACTTCTTTAACGTGATGTGATAGCGCCACCAGCACCGGCAAAAACGCCACCAGGGTCATGATGGCCTGGATAAAACTGATGCCCCAATCCTGTAATGTGCTGGCAAAACGCATGGTGTCTTCCTGCACACGCTGTGCTGCACCTTCCACCAGACGTAAACGCTGCCAGTTATGCATGTAGTAATTGTTCATCGCGGTACGCCAGCGGAATACCCAGTGGCTGACGAAGAATGAATTCATTACGCCAATCACCACTGCAATCAACGCGATCCCCAGGAAAGCGAGGACCTGAACATAGAATTGGTGGATTGCGACAGAACCCGCTTTCGTTAAGGCCTGTTGAATCATGTCGTAAAACGGGCCATACCATGCGTTCACGCCTACACCCACCTGCACGCCAAACCAGGTGACGAAGATGATCAGCATCGAGCCCCACACTGACCAACGCTGCCATGGATGGTTGTCGATTACGCGCCAGGCCAGTCCGAAAATACCGGCGACGATCCAGTAATAGGCATAAAACCATAGTTGGCTCGCGTGAATAAAGCGGCTGGCATTGGTTGGCAATGGCTGCTGCATCGCGGCCTGTAGCGCAGGCCAGCGTGCTGGAAAATCATTGAAAAAGCCAAACCAGGCAAAAATCGCAATCAAACTCCAAATCGCGGCCGAGCTGAAAAACAGCGCTGGCCGCGGAAAATAGGACTTAAACATAGGCACTCCGCTGTTGTGTGTACTCTTTTATACCGCGTCAGACAGTGCTTTGTCTGTTGTGGGTTGTATCTGACGATGACAGCATCGCTGCTGCGATGTAAAGCGACACCATGACTTGTTAAGTATTTTGTGCGCATTTGTTTCGAGAAACTAAATTAATAACAGTTGTGGTGTTACACTATGCGCACTGTTACCGGTAACAGTGACGCTGTATCCCTTAAGCCACAACTAAAAAAACAATACAACGCAACGAGTTAACTTTCATACCGCATTCATGTGGTAATGAGGCAATGTCATGTCAGAACAAAAAAATGGTCACAGTCGCAGGGATTTTCTGCTGAGAACCATCACCCTGGCGCCAGCCATGGCCGTTGGCGGTTCGGCAATGGGCGCGTTAGTGGTGCCGATGGCCGCAGGAGCAGCAGAGCAACCCGTCGCACCTCAACAAGCACGCGCTTATCAGCCAAGCTGGTTTACGGCGGAAGAGTTCGCCTTTATCACTGCGGCAGTGGCGCGCCTGATCCCCAATGATGAACGCGGGCCTGGTGCACTGGAAGCCGGTGTGCCGGAGTTTATCGATCGTCAAATGAACACGCCGTACGCCACCGGCAGCAACTGGTATATGCAGGGGCCGTTCAATCCCGATCTGCCTAAAGAGCTGGGTTATCAGTCTCCGCTGGTGCCGCAGCAGATTTATCGTCTGGGTCTGGCCGATGCCGATGGCTGGAGCAAAAAGCAGCACGGCAAAGTGTTCGCTGAGCTAACCGGCGAACAGCAGGACGCACTGCTGACCACGTTTGAGAGCGGTGAGGCACAGTTCCCGCAGCTCAACAGCAAAACCTTCTTCTCCTTCCTGCTGCAGAACACCCGCGAGGGTTACTTCAGCGATCCGATCCACGGTGGAAATCAGGGCATGGTGGGCTGGAAGCTGATTGGCTTCCCTGGCGCACGTGCCGACTTTATGGATTGGGTGGAGCGCGGTGAACGTTATCCGTTCCCGTCAGTGGATATTCGCGGGGAGAGGGCGTAACCGTGGCAAATGAATTGAAAAAAGTAGACGCGGTGGTGGTGGGTTTCGGCTGGGCCGGAGCCATCATGGCGAAAGAGCTGACCGAAGCCGGTCTGACGGTGGTGGCGCTGGAGCGTGGTCCGCATCGTGATACCTATCCTGATGGATCTTATCCGCAGTCGATTGATGAACTGACCTATAACATCCGTAAAAAGTTGTTCCAGGATCTGTCGAAAAGCACCGTGACCATCCGTCACGATGCCTCGCAAACTGCGGTGCCGTATCGTCAGCTGGCGGCGTTTTTGCCGGGCACCGGCACCGGCGGTGCAGGTCTGCACTGGTCAGGCGTGCATTTCCGTGTCGATCCGGTGGAGCTGAACCTGCGCAGCCACTACGAGCAGCGCTACGGCAAAAACTTCATTCCGGAAGGCATGACCATTCAGGATTTCGGCGTCAGCTATGATGAGCTGGAGCCGTTCTTTGATCAGGCTGAGAAAGTGTTTGGCACTTCCGGCAGCGCCTGGTCGATCAAAGGCAAGCTACAGGGCAAAGAGAAAGGCGGCAACCCGTACGCGCCGGATCGTTCCAGCGCTTTCCCTCTGCCTGCACAGAAGCGCACTTACTCGGCACAGCTGTTTGCCCAGGCCGCTGAATCAGTGGGTTATCATCCCTATGATATGCCGTCAGCCAACACCTCTGGCCCGTATACCAACACCTATGGTGCGCAGATGGGGCCGTGCAACTTCTGCGGTTACTGCAGCGGTTATGCCTGCTACATGTACTCCAAAGCTTCGCCGAACGTGAATATCCTGCCCGCGCTGCGTCAGGAGCCGAAGTTCGAACTGCGTAACAACTCCTACGTGCTGCGCGTCAATCTGACCGATGACAAGAAGCGCGCTACCGGCGTGACCTATCTGGATGGTCAGGGGCGTGAAGTGGTGCAGCCAGCGGATCTGGTGATCCTGTCTGCGTTCCAGTTCCACAACGTGCATCTGATGCTGCTGTCAGGCATCGGCAAACCGTACAACCCGATCAGCAACGAAGGTGTGGTGGGCCGTAACTTCGCCTATCAGAACATCTCGACCCTGAAAGCGCTGTTCGACAAAAACACCACCACCAACCCGTTTATTGGTGCGGGCGGTGCGGGCGTGGCAGTGGATGACTTCAACGCAGACAACTTCGACCACGGCCCACATGGCTTTGTTGGCGGCTCCCCGTTCTGGGTTAACCAGGCGGGTACCAAACCGATCTCCGGTTTGCCGACGCCGAAAGGCACGCCAAACTGGGGCAGCCAGTGGAAAGCCGCTGTGGCTGATACCTATAACCATCATATTTCGATGGATGCGCACGGCGCGCACCAGTCGTATCGCGCCAACTATCTCGATCTCGATCCGAACTACAAAGATGTCTATGGCCAGCCGCTGCTGCGCATGACCTTTGACTGGCAGGACAACGACATCAAGATGGCGCAGTTTATGGTCGGCAAGATGCGCAAGATCACCGAAGCGATGAACCCGAAAATGATCATCGGCGGCGCCAAAGGACCAGGCTCTCACTTCGATACCACCGTGTACCAGACCACGCATATGAGCGGCGGTGCGATCATGGGTGAAGATCCGAAAACCAGTGCGGTGAACCGTTATCTGCAGAGCTGGGATGTGCCTAACGTGTTTGTGCCAGGTGCCTCTGCGTTCCCGCAGGGCCTCGGCTATAACCCAACCGGCATGGTGGCGGCGCTGAGCTATTGGTCAGCTAAAGCTATCCGCGAACAGTATCTGAAGAACCCCGGCCCCCTGGTTCAGGCATAAGGAACACGGCGATGATCAAAAGCATTTTGGCCCTGTTTCTGGGCACGATGACGTTCGCCGCAGTGGCGGACGAAGCAGGTTCGGACGCTCTGGTGAAGCGCGGTGAGTATCTGGCACGCGCGGGTGACTGCGTGGCGTGCCACAGCACCGAGGGCGGCAAGCCGTTTGCCGGTGGCTTACCGATGGCGACGCCAATTGGCACCATTTACTCTACTAACATCACCCCGGATAAAACCACCGGTATTGGTGACTACAGCTACGACGATTTCCAGAAAGCGGTGCGTCATGGCGTGGCGAAAAATGGCGAGACGCTCTATCCGGCGATGCCATATCCGTCCTACGCGGTAGTCAGCGATGAAGACATGCAGGCGCTGTATGCCTACTTTATGCATGGCGTACAGCCGGTGGCGCAGGCCAACAAAGACAGCGACATTCCCTGGCCGCTGTCGATGCGCTGGCCGCTCTCCATCTGGCATGGCATCTTCGCGCCAGACGTGAAAGCGTTCCAGCCAGCCGCGCAGGAAGATCCGGCGCTAGCGCGTGGTCGCTATCTGGTGGAAGGTCTGGGTCACTGCGGTGCCTGCCATACACCGCGTAGCATCACCATGCAGGAAAAAGCGCTGACCAACGGCGAAGGCAATGATTACCTGTCAGGTAGCAGCGCACCGATTGATGGCTGGACCGCCAGCAATCTGCGCGGTGACAACCGTGATGGTTTAGGCCGCTGGAGCGAAGACGATCTGAAGCAGTTCCTGCGCTTTGGCCGCAACGATCACACCGCCGTATTTGGTGGCATGACCGACGTGGTGCAGCACAGCCTGCAGTATCTCAACGATGAAGATATCAGCGCGATTGCCAAATATCTGAAGTCGCTGGGCGCGAAGGATGCCAGCCAGACGGTGTTCACGCAGGATGATGCGGTCGCCAAAGCGTTGTGGAAGGGCGATGACAGCCAGCCAGGTGCTTCGGTGTATGTCGATAGCTGTGCGGCCTGTCATAAGACCGACGGCAGCGGTTATCAACGTTTCTACCCGGCACTGCGCGGCAATCCGGTCGTCATGGCGGACGATCCAACCTCGCTGATCCACATCGTGCTGGTGGGCGGTACCTTGCCTGGCGTGCAGGGCGCTCCGTCAGCCATCACCATGCCGGCATTCGGTTGGCGTCTCAACGACAACCAGGTGGCGGATGTGGTGAACTTCATTCGCGGCAGCTGGGGTAATGGCGTGAAGTCGACGGTGACGGCGAAGGATGTGGCGAAGCTGCGCAAGGATGAAGCGGTCGAGTCGAAGCAGGGCAGCGCGGACATTAAGGTGTTGGAAGGGCAGTAAAGTGACATAAAGCGGGGCACAAATTTGTGTCGCGCTTTAAAAAGATAAGGCCGCCATTTTCATCACTGGCGGCCTTTTTTATAAGTGTTAGTGCGGGTTGAAGTACATCTGCAGTTGCCGATCAGTAGTATTGGTGCCCTTTTGATAAAAACGCATAAAAGTTCAGGAGAGGCCCCTGCTTGCGTTATCACCCGTTACTTACCGCTGGATATCAAGACACCTTACGTCTTGTTAAATATTCTCCAAATCCAGCCCGCGTGTTTTCGGACCGTAAATCCCCACTGACAGCATCACCATCAGCATGCTCAGCACGATAAAGGCGATCACACCCTGACTGCCGGCGTACTGCAAAATAATGCCGATCAAAATGCTGCTGAACACCGTGGACAGGCGGCTAAAGGAGTAGCAGAAGCCGACCGCACGCGCGCGAATATGCGTCGGGAAAATCTCGGTCTGATAGGCATGGTAGCTAAAGGTCAGCCACGCGTTGCTGTAGGTGATCAGGAAGCCACAGATGATCATCAGCACCGGATTGGTTGCCAGTGCGAACAGCGTGCCGAACACCACGGTCATCAGGGAGGAGAAAACGATCTGCCATTTGTTCTCGAGCTTATCGGCGTAGCGACTGCAAATCAGTGAACCCAGCGGATAAGCCAGGGTGATAAAGAACGCATACAGCAGGCTGTGGGTCACCGTTGCGCCTTTGCCGGACAGCAGCGCAGGCAGCCAGTTACCGAAGCCGAAGAAGCCAATCGCCTGGAAGAAGTTCATCACTACCAGCATCAGCGTACGCTTGCGGTAAGCCGGTGACCAAATCTCGCTGAAGCGACCTTTTTTTGGCAACACTGCTGCGGCATCGCTGTCAGAGAAATCTTCGCCCGGCGCAATCCCGCAGCGTTTTTCCATCTCACTCAGCACCTTATGCGCTTCCTGATGACGGCCCTGCTGCGCCAGCCAGCGCGCCGATTCCGGCAGGTTTTTACGAATCAGCCAGATCACCAGCGAGCAAACCGCACCGGCGATCACCACCCAGCGCCAGCCTTCAAGGTTGAGAATAGTTTGCGGTACCAGCCACCATGACATCAGCGCCACGGCAGGTACCGACAGGAACTGGATAAAGAAAGAGTAGGCAAAGGCGCGGCTGCGCAGATGAGCAGGCACCCATTCGGACAGATAGGTATCAATGGTCACCAGCTCAACACCGAGGCCGATACCGACCAGGAAGCGGAACAGGATGATCATTTCAGCGCTCTGCTGGAAGGCCATCAACAGCGAGAACACGCCGTACCATGCCAGTGCGCACATAAAGGTCAGACGACGACCAAAGCGGTCGGCATATGGGGCTAGCAGGCTGGCACCGACGAACAGGCCGAGGAAAGTGGCAGAAGCAAAGGCAGCCTGGTCAGCAATGCCGAAGACCCCTTCCGAGCCGGTATGAAACACGCCAGCAGCCAGTAGACCAGAACTGATATAGCCGGTTTCAAACAGATCGTAGAGCTCAAAAAAACCGCCCAGCGCCAGCAGCGTAATAAAACGCCACAAGCCTGCGGATGAGGGCAGTGCATCGATGCGCCCGGCTAAGGTGCGGCGATCCGCTGCGATGTGATCGTTCGCCATCCCTGTCGAAGTGATTGTTGTCATTATTGGATAAACCTCGGTGTTTGCAGAACTCGCACGGTTGTAATTGGTTTTAAAAATAATTAACCGTTAGCAAGCGAAGGAATAGCAGGATAATCAATTCATCGCGGGTTGCCGAGAGGGGCAACGGTGACATTTTCGCAATCTACGTTGCAGTTCACAGAAGTGTGATCGCCGTCCCTGGCGATGCGATTAATGCAGGCTGGGGTAAACGCCCGGTCCAATCGGTAAACCCAATGCGTACCATGCCAGCAGCAAGATGATCCAGCTGATAAAGAACACCACCGGATACGGGAAGATCAGCACATAATAGGTGCCAAGTTGCGCATCTTTTTGGTATCGCTGCAGGAATCCGAGGAACAGCGGCAGGAACGGTGACATCGGCGCGAGGGGCAATACGGCAGAATCCGCGATACGGAAAATCATCTGCGCAAAGGCCGGATGGAAGCCGAGCAGCATAAACATCGGCACGAACACTGGCGCCAGAATCGACCAGATGGCTGAGCCGCTGGCAATAAACATGCACAAGAATGCCGACAGGAACATCAAACCGAGGAACGCGGGCGCGCCACTGATGCCGGCACTTTCCAGCATATCGGTCAGACCGATCGCCATGAATTTGCCCATGTTGCTCCAGTTAAAGAAGGCGACAAACTGCGACAGCGGGAACACCATCACAATAAAGCCCGCCATGCTCTTCATCGGATCCACCAGCAGCTGCGGGATGTCATCGGCCCGACGAATCTGCTTCGTCACGGCGCCGTAAGCAATCGCCACCACAAAGAAGAACAGGATGATGATCGGCACAATGCCCTGAATAAACGGCGAAGGAATGATGCCGCCGGTTTTCGGGTTACGCAGTGGCGCATGTTCTGGCACCACCAGCAGGGCCATCAGGGCGATAAACACCAGCGCGGCAATGCCCGCAGCCCGCAGGCCACGATTTTCCAGCGCGGTCAGCGGCGGCAGGCGATCGTGATTGCCGCCGTTCCACACCGGAAGACGCGGCTCGACGAATTTATCGGTGAGGATGGCACCGGCAATCGTCAGCACAATCACCGAGCTGGCCATAAAGAACCAGTTGTCGATCACACTCACGTGCACGGTATCGCTCACCGCTTTCGCAGCTTCGGTACTGATCCCGGAGAGCAGCACGTCGGTGGTGACGATCAGCAGGTTGGCGGTAAAGCCGGAAGCGACACCCGCGATAGCCGCCAGTAAACCCGCCACCGGATGACGACCGACGGCCAGGAAGATCAGTGCGCCGAGCGGCGGCATCACCACCAGTGCGGCATCGGACGAGATGTGGCTGAAGAAGGCGATAAACAGCACCATATAACTGGCGTAGCGACGGCTGACGCGTGAGGCCATCTTTACCATCAGCGATTGCAGCAGGCCGACTTTTTCCGCCAGACCCGCACCTATCACCAGCGCCAGAATGGAGCCCAGTGGCGTGAAGCCGCTGAAGTTCTTGATGATGTTAGGCAGAATCCATTGAATCCCGGCCACGCTCAGCAGGTTATTAACCCGCACCAGTTCGCCATTGGTGGGGTTTTTCACCGCCAGATCGAAGTAGCTGATAATGGCGGTGGCCACCATTAATACCACGATCAAATAGACAAACAGTAAGAACGGGTTGGGCACTTTATTGCCGACCCGCTCAATCCAGCTAAACAACTTCCCCGGGCTGCGATTCTCCGTGGTCACTTCCATCGGTATTTCCTCGTCATGTCTGTTGTATTTGCGCCCGTCATACTTCAAGCCGCTAAGGCGACTCGAAGTATTGAGGGCTTTAGTTTTTATTTTTTTGTTTACTGCATCCGGGTTTGCGCCGGATTGAATCTTTTATGCCGCTACGGCTTTTATAATTTTGATGGCGTCACATCTGCCGGAATCGGGCAGCTGTAAGGCTGTTCGCTGCGCACGCGCTGGAACTCTTCGCGGCAGCGCGCCAGCGCTTCCTGGTCCTGCAACAAGGTCAGCGCGGTGGCGGCCATCACTTTGGCAGCCAGACACATGCCTTTGTGGCCCAGCGAGGTGCGGCCCTGCGCCACCAGTTGCCAGGTGTGCAGCGGGGTACCAAAGGCGAAGCAAGGCGCAAAGCACTGCGCGGTTGGCGTCACCCAACTCACATCGCCGACATCGGTTGAGCCATACAGCAACTCACGCGTCACGGCGTAGGGTGCCACTTCGTCCATCAAAATTTTGTCGCCCAGCGCCTCGGTCCAGGCGATACCGGCTTCACCGCCGGTGCGCGCTGCGTTCAAACGCGCATTGCGCAGATCGTCTTTGGTTAGCGTGGCACGAATCTCGGCGGCGAACTGCTGCTCCTCCGCGCTGTACTCGGGCAAGCCAAACTGATGCAAGTTGCGCTCCATCACCGCTTCCAGCGCGCGATTCGGCACATAGTTGGAACAGGCTTTATCGAAGCGTACCGTCATGGCGGTGTCGGTCATCAGGGCAGCGCCTTTGGCGATATTGATCACCCGCTGATAAATATCCTGTGCCTGATCGAGTTCTGGCGCGCGGATCAGATACAGCACTTCGGCATCAGCTTGCACCACATTGGGGGAAACACCGCCGGTGTTGGTCACGGCGTAGTGCACACGCGCTTCCTGCACGATGTGCTCACGCAGGAAGTTGGCACCGGTGTTCATCAGGGTGACGGCATCCAGCGCACTGCGGCCCAGATGCGGCGAGTTAGCGGCGTGCGCGGCAACGCCCTTGAAGTGAAATGCGGCCTGGATGTTGGCCAGGGTGCTGAGGTTGAACATGCCGCTGAAGCCTTCAGGATGCCAGGTGACAGCGGCATCCACGTCATCAAACAGCCCTTCGCGCACCATAAAGGTTTTGCCAGAACCGCCTTCCTCGCCTGGGCAACCGTAAAAACGCAGCGTGCCGCGCTGGCCGTTCTCCGCCCACCAGGCTTTGATGGCGAAGGCCGCGGCCAGTCCGGCGGTGCCCAGCAGATTATGACCGCAGCCGTGCCCGTTGCCGTTTTCCACCAGTGGTTGTGGTGTGGCGCAGCCTGATTGTTGGCTCAAACCGGCCAGCGCATCAAACTCACCGAGGATAGCAATCACCGGTTTTCCACTGCCGATGCTGGCGATAAAGGCGGTGTCGATATTGCCGACGCCACGCTCGACGGCAAAGCCTTCCTGCTCCAGCGCATCGGCCAGAATGGCGGCGGATTGTGTCTCTTCAAAGCGGGTTTCCGGTACATCCCAGATGGCATCGCTAAGGGCGGTGAAGCGCGGCTGGTTTTCGTTGATGTAACGATCGATAAAATCGTGATGGCTCATCGCTGACCTCCAAACTGTGCCTGGTTCAGCGCCAGCGTCGCGAGGGTTTGCACCGCTGTGGCCATAATCGCTTCGTCAAAATCGAACTTCGCGTTGTGGTGACCTGCCGCCAGATCGCAACCAAAGATCACATAGGATGATTGACCGCCGCGCTGCTGCACGCGTTCCAGCATGTAAGTGGCATCTTCCGAACCCGCCGCCTGCTTTTTGGTATCCACTACCGAGGTGAAAATCCCCATGGCATCGGCCTGCTGGTGGATAAAATCGACCCACGGCTGGCTTGGGGTACAGCTGCGTGCGCCACCCATCAGTTTGATGTCGAACTCAACGCCATACATCGCCGCCGCGCCGGAAATCACGCGCAGGGCTTGCTGATAGATGTCATCGTTAACCTGATTGCTGACGCCACGGGTTTCCACTTTCATCAGGGCATAATCGGGCACCACGTTGCGTCCGGAGCCTGCCTGCAGCACACCCACGTTGACGCGTGCGACACCGCCGCTGTGTTGTGGCAGGTTGTGCAGCGCCAGTGTAGCTTGCGCGGCGGCCAGCAAGGCGTTACGACCCTCTTCTGGTTTACCGCCCGCATGCGCGCCGACGCCGGTGAAATTGACGTCCAGTTTGGTGGTGGCCAGGAAGCTGTCGCTGCCGCAAACGATTTCGCCAGCAGGTACGCCTGTGCCGAGATGGATAGCGGTAAACAGATCCACATCATCCACCACGCCTGCGGCCACCATCGCTTTAGCGCCACGCACGCCCTCTTCGGCAGGCTGGAAGATAATTTTAATCGTGCCGCTGAGCTGATCTTTCATCTCCATCAACACGCCCGCCAGCGCCAGGCCGATGGTGGTGTGACCGTCGTGGCCGCAGGCGTGCATCATGCCGGAGTTGCAGGAGGCAAATCCTTCACGGGTAGGGATGTGGTCGGCATCACGGCTTTCGTTCTGGTCCAGCGCATCCATATCGACACGGAAGCCCATCACCGGGCCGGGACGACCGGTCTCCAGCGTGGCGACTACGCCGCAGAAGCCGCCAGAGAAATGCGAGATCCACTGTGGCAGGGCGCCTTGCTCCAGTGCGCGAGCTTCCTGCTGTGCCAGCACCTCGTCAGAAGGCAAACCCATGCGTGCGTCAGCGTCGATCACGTCGCGCCCCAGCTTGAGCTGATAACCAAGACGATGCAGCTCTTCAGCCACTATCGTTGCAGTACGGAACTCCAGCCAGCCCGATTCGGCAAAATGGTGCAGGTCGCGACGCCAGCTTTGCATCTGCGGAATCCGCGCGTTGACGAGGTCGGAGAGGGTTTTCATCGGCATATCCTTTGTGTTGGTTTTTTATGCATTATCCCGAATCTACACAATGGTATTGGTGCGCATAAGATGCGAATATCTTGTCACTGATAAACAACGGTTATCACAAAAATCATGCCTGCCAACCTCAAACTTCATCAACTGCGCGCCTTTGTCGATGTGGCCCGCCAGGGCAGTATTCGCGCTGCCAGCCGCTTATCGGGACTTTCACAGCCTGCGCTGACCAAAGCGATTCAGGAACTGGAGCTGGCGCTTGGCGCACGTTTGTTCGAACGTCGTCAGCAAGGCGTCACGCTAACGGATATCGGTGATAACTTTTTTCGTCATGCCAGTCTGGTGCTGGAAGAATTGCGCGTGGCGCAGGAGGATATTCAGCAGCGATTGGGATTGGCAGGGGGGCGGGTGAATATCGGCGTGGGCGGCAGTATTGCGCGCACTATCATGCCGCAGGTGATCACCCAGTTTCATCGTGAATACCCGCTGGTGAAGGTGCGTATCGTTGAGGGGCAACTGGTGTCGATGGTGTATGAACTGCGTCAGGGCGCGCTGGATTTCACCATTAATACCTACGATCAACATCATCTGGATCAGGAGCTGATTTTTGAGCGGCTAATGGAGCGTGACTATCAGGTGGTGATGCGTAAAGGCCACCCGATGGCGCATGCCCGCTCACTGAATGAGTTGCAGCACTGCGACTGGACCATGCCGACCCCGCAGGGCAGTTATTACCGCTTGCTGCACGATCTGTTTGGCGAGCGCGGTATGGCACCGAAGATCGTGGTGACCTGCGAAACCTTTATGGCCTGCACCAGCCTGGTCGCCAAAAGTGATTTTGTCAGCATCATCTCGCGCGATGTGATCGAAGATCCGACGCACGGTGGGCAGCTCATTGCCCTCGATCTTGACGATCCGTTACCGAAAGCCACCTTCTATTTGATCCAGCGGAAAGACACGGCGCTGACGCCAATGAGCGCGTATATGGCCCAGCTGTTTCGCCGCTATTGTCAACAAAGGTAAGAGTGCGGCCTGGCTCGCAGCTGATTACTTATTGCGCACTACACTTGCACTGGACGTTCCAATTGTGGAGAACTGACCATGCAAATCACACCTTATGTGTTTTACAACGGTCGTTGTGAAGAGGCGATCGCCTTCTATCTCGCGGCCACCGACGGCGAACTGCTGTTTAAAATGACTTTTGGCGATATGCCCGATGAAACCACCGTCGAAGATGAAGGTTGCCCCTCTGGCGTGACCTTCTCGCCTGAACAGATTATGCATGCCCATCTGCGCATCGGGCAGGGTGAACTGATGATGAGCGACGGTGCACAGCAGGCAAGTTATGCCGGATTTTCCGTGAGTCTATCCACGCCAGATGAAGCGCAGGGTAAACGTTGGTTTGACGCGTTGTCAGAGGGTGGGGAAGTGACGAAAAAGTGGGAACCGACGTTCTGGGCGCACGGTTTCGGCATGTTTACCGATAAGTTCGGCGTGCCGTGGATGGTGAATGCCTATAAGCCGCAGATTTGACGGGCAGGGTTTTACAGCCGGTCAGCCTACGTAGCGGCACAATTTAATGCGTTTCTGATAGCGATATTGCCGTTTCAGAAACGCGCGAAAATTGCGCCGCTAAGGAACTCGCTAATTAGAAGTTGTAACCCACGACGAGGTAGTAACCCCAACCGGTTGATTTCACTTCAAATGGACCGTTGCCGAAGTTCAACTCCTGCCCATCCGCCCACTGACCGCCGTTATGGAAATAACGCGCCACGGTAGAAACGTGCCAGTGATCGTAGTTCAGCGACAGAATGTGGCTGGACGCGATCGAGTTGCTGGTACGTGATGGACCGGTCTCATCGCGCAGGTCTGAACCCCAGTCGAAGTTGGTGAAGCCGATGTAGCTCAGCTTGCCGCCCCACAGATCGGTAATCGGCACAAAGTATTTCACTTTGAAGCGATAACCATCCCAGCTGTTTTCGTTCGCTGCACCGTAGTTCTGCCACTGGTATTTGGCATACACGTTCAGTGACAGACCGATATCGCTGTGGGTATCGATGTCGGTACCCAGACCCATGTACCAGGTGTTCTGACGCTGTGAAGCGTTGCGGCCCATGTCATAGATATAGTTGTTCGCGAAATACCACTCTTTAAACGGACCAAACGCCAGGCTGGTGCCGGTCAGTTTATCGATGGAGAAACGTGGCTCAATTTCCATGAACAGCGGCGAACCGTGGTCAAAAATGCCGTTAGCGTTGCTGTTACCCACGCCAAAGAAGTTGGTTAAATCCGCATAGCCGTAAAAATCGAACCAGTCTTTTTTAGCAAAGGCTTCGTATTCGAGATACACGTCATTGTTGAACTGCGGCCCGAAGCGGGTGTGCGTACTGCCCACCACGTTAACGCTCTGATGCCACCAGTCTGAAAGATACTGCGGATCGCTGTCTGCCGCTTGTGCCGCGCCGGTCCAGCTGCTGGCCAGTAAGGCCCCTGCTATCAATGCTTTAAATTTCATTATTTTATTAACCACATGCTAGTGATTGCTGCGGTTGCGCCGCAATCGAGTGAAATCGATCCCAGGGGATGGGCCGTGTGTTGTTTTTATCCGGTCTGAATCGCCGAATTTTCAAATGTGCGTAATGTGCCTGTAACAGAGCGATAGGAAATAGATTTTGATCACGTTTGTCAAAATGTGTTGCATTTTGATTCACTGAATATGTGATAACGATCACATAAATGCCGTGTGGCGAACGGAACCCCGCAACCGTTTACGTTGTCGCGTTCAGTCACAAAGATCTTAGATGCGGAAAAACGTGTAGCGGCACGATTGAACGTGCGCCTTTGGAATTTGGTGGCGGAAAATACGTGGTTCATCGTGTAGGGCGATTTAGATGAGGAAAAGACGCAATACGTTGTGCCGCTACCGCGCTGTATATTCAAGGCGGTAGCGACACGTCGGTTATGGCAAGGTCACACGCACCTGCAGGCCGGAGATTTGTCCCTGGGCGTTATGGCAGTTCGACAGCGCGACCTGCATCTGATGCTTCTGCGCTACGCTGCGCACAATCGACAGACCCAAACCGCTGCCTTGCGCCTGTACATCTGGCGAACGGGTGAAGCGATCAAAGGCGCGTTCGATAAAGGACTCCGGCATGCCCGGCCCGTTATCGACGATATCCACCACGGTGTGATTGCCCACGCGATGCAGCAGCACATCGACCAGGCTGCCTTCCGGCGTGTGCAGCATCGCGTTGCCGATGAGGTTATCAAACAGGCTACGCAAATCGGAACGGCTGGCGTGCAGGCGATAGTGCGTGGTGCCATTAAAACCGATATCAATGCCGCGTTTATCGGCGACCACCATCAACTGCTCGATGCTCTCTTTCAGCAAATCATCGAGTTGGATGGTTTCCACCGTGGCCACCACTGACTGATCTTCCTGGCGCGAGATATTCAGCAACTGCGTCACCAGATGGCGCGTCCGCGTGACGCCGGCTTCCAGCTGATCAAACTGGCGACTGGCTTCACCAGGCTGAATATGCTGGCGCAAATTCTCCAGCTGCAAGGTGACGGCGGTAACCGGCGTGCGCAGTTCATGTGCCGCATCTTCAAGGAACTGTCGCTGCGATGACCAGGCTGCCCGTAGCTTATCGAGCAGAGAGTTATAAGCAGCCACCAGCGGCAGCACTTCATCCGGTAAGCCATCCGGCGATACCGAGTGCGGATGCAATGTTTCTTGTGCGGCAATCTGTCGCGAGGCAACGCGCAAATCTCGCGTGATGGCACGTACTACCAGCCAGATCACCAGCAGTGACAGCGGCATCATCAGCATTAAGGGAATGATGGCGGACAGCACCCGCTTCACCATCAAACTTTTCATGTAGCCGATGTTGTGTAAAACCTGAATATTACCGATTTCACTGCCCAGTTCGCCGGGGCGGGTATACACGCGCCAGTCACAGTCATCGCCACAGTCGCCGACTTTTAAATCGGACCAGCCTTTTTTTGCCTGCAGCGGCGCCTGTAAAGCAGGCCATGAGCTGGCACGCAGATGATTGTTGGTGTCCCACAGCTGAACGATGTAGGTGCTCTTCAGCTTCTCTTGCTGCATCACCATAGGCATCAGCGCGGGCATGCGCTGGCTGGAGGACCAGGCATCAGCAATCTTGGCGAGCTGATCGTCCTTCATGGTGCCCATCATGTCGCCATAACAATGGTAGAAATACCAGGTGACGCCGCCGATCATCGCCAGGTGCAGCAGCACCAGCGTGGCGAGCAGTTTGTTACGCAGGGAGCGCATAAAAGTGAAAGGTTTCATATTGCCGGTACTCGCCAGCCCAAACCGCGCACGTTGCGAATCACTTCGTTATCGAGCTTGCGGCGCATGCCGTGGATCAGCACATCAACGGCGTTGCTGGTGACTTCTTCACCCCAGCCGTAAATGCGGTTCTCTAATTGTTCGCGTGACAAGATGGCACCAGGGCGCTCCAGCAGAGCGTAGAGCAGGGCATATTCGCGGGCGGTTAGCTGTTCGCGTTGGCCTTTGTACAGCACTTCGCGCGTCATCATATCCAGCTGCACATCGCCACTGCCTAACAGGGAATCCGCCGCTCCGTGACGACGTCGGGTGATTGCACGCATGCGCGCCAGTACCTCTTGCAGATCAAAGGGTTTAAGCAAATAGTCATCGGCGCCGCTGTCGAGTCCCTGAATGCGTTGTTGCACCGTGTCACGCGCAGTCAGCACCAGCACGGGCGTCATATCGCCACGCGTACGCGCACGCTTCAATACGTGAATACCGTCTTCCCGCGGTAAACCGAGATCGAGCAGCACGCAGGTATAACCGCCTTCGGCCCAGGCGTTGGTGGCAAATACGCCATCGCGCACCCAGTCCACCGACCAGCCCGCCGCTTCCAGCGCCTGCTGCAAGTTGGCGCCAATCATTTCATCATCTTCTACCAGCAGCACACGCATAGAGTTCTCCCAAACTGATGGACGCAGTGTAGCGCCAGATAATTAGGCCAGAATTACCCTCCGTCATACTTCCCGCTGCAGAGGCGTGAGCTGTGAGCGTTCACCCCCGTTACTGACTTATGTAAGCGCCTGAGGATTCACGCTCTTGCTGCCTTTCTGCCGCTGGACTTATTTAGGCGGAGCACCCATTTCCCCCCTTGCTAATTCTGCGCTAATTTTCTGCTAATTAAGGGATAAATTTAACGCGCTACAGTGACTGCACTGGACATATTGTCGAAGCAGGAGGTTCCCATGAATCAGCGCGAATTTATCCGTAGTTTGCTGGACTGGATTGAAGACAACTTAGGGCACGATTTGCATCTGGATGAAGTAGCACGCCGCTCGGGATACTCCCGCTGGCATCTGCAACGTCTGTTCCGTCAGCACACTGGTTTTTCTCTGGCAGAGTACATCCGTCAGCGCCGGTTGACTGAGTCCGCGCTCACGCTGATCAACAGCGATGAAGCGATTCTGCAGGTGGCGATGAGCTACGGGTTTGATACGCAGCAGGCGTATACCCGCACTTTTAAGAACTACTTCAGCGTCACGCCGGGTCAATTGCGTCGTCAGCGCCGCGTTGAACAGGAACGTTTGTTGTTCCCGCTGGCGGTGGCCAGTTGATTGATGACGCTGATAGTGATCTGCAAAGTAGACGTAGCGGCGCAATTTATTGCGCAGTAAATCGCGAAGGGATTGCGCGATAAATTACGCCGCTCCACCCCGTTCGCTGATTAAATTCGGTGCTTATTGCGGCTTTTACTTTTAAGCTGCTGTTCTCCGTTTGTTACCCACCAGAGAACATGGACAACAGCGATAATCTCACCGCCATGATGCTGTTTGCGCGCGTCGTTGAGCGGCAAAGCTTTAGCGAAGCCGCGCGAACCTTAGGCGTCTCTAAATCGCATGTCAGTCGCGAAATCGCGCGGCTGGAAGTGCGACTCGGCATCAAACTGCTGCAGCGCACCACGCGGAAAGTGGCGTTGACCGAGCTGGGTCAGGCTTACTATCCGTTTTGTACCCGCATGCTGGAAGAGATGCACCGCGCCGATGCGTTTGTGCAGCAGGTTCATCAACTGCCCGCGGGTAATGTGCGCTTACAGGCGCCAATCACCTATGGCTGCCAGTGCGTCGTCCCCACTCTGAATGACTTTATCCGCCGTCATATTCATATCAATGTCGATCTCGACCTCACCACCAGTGACGATCCGCAGCCCAGCGCGGATGTGGCGATAGTGATTCGTGCGCGCGCGCCGGAAGTCGCTAATTATCGCGAACTGAGCACCATCGAGTGGGGACTCTATGCCACGCCGGATTATCTGGTAGCGCATCCCGCTATCGACCATCCAGAGCGCCTGACACGCCACGATTTGTTGCTGTTCCACGGACCCGCGCATACGGCCGCACTGCCGTTTCGCCGCGATAAACAGCGGCTGGCGCTGGATGTGCATAGCCGTTTCCGCGCCAATAACAGCATGGCGCTGCTGAATGCGGCGCTGGCCGGCACCGGCATCGCTTATTTGCCAGCGTATATGACGCAAGAGGCGCTGGGGCGCGGCGAGATCCAACAGGTGCTGCCTGAGTGGCAAATGGATCGTTTACACAGTTATCTGCTGCTCAAAGAGCAGCCGCAACCTTCCTCCCCCGTGACGTTGCTGTGTGATGCGTTAATTAATGCCTTGAGCGGCAGTTAATTGTTGTTGCCTGACAACAATATTACGCTGGTTGGCAAATATCTCTCTCTCCCTGTTTTATGTCGTGCTCCGCTGTTAGCCTGCTAAAAAAGCAAAAACAGGGAATGACTATGTCGCAATCATCAACAGTGTTAGCGCCTGAGCAGCAACACTGGAAACGTAATTTGTTTGTCTGCGTGCTGGGTTCGTTCAGCACCATTGTGGCGATGACGTTGCTGCTGCCGTTTCTGCCGCTGTATGTGCAGCAGCTTGGTGTGCAGGAACCTGCCGCGATTGCGCGCTGGTCGGGGGCTGCGTATGGTGCCACTTTCCTCAGCGCCGCGTTAACCGCGCCGTTGTGGGGCAAACTGGCGGATCGCTATGGCCGCAAACTGATGTTGATTCGTGCCAGCCTCGGAATGGCGATTGCCATGTCGCTGATTGGTATGGCGACGGCGCCGTGGCAACTGGTTGCCTTGCGTTTGCTGGCGGGGCTGTTGGGGGGCTACGCATCGGGTTCAACCATCATGGTCGCGGCGCAAACGCCGAAAGAGCAGACCGGTTGGGCGCTGGGCGTGTTGTCTTCCGGCATTATGGCGGGCAACGTGGTGGGGCCACTGCTGGGCGGGGTGTTGCCACCGCTGATTGGCATTCGCCATACCTTCTGGCTGACCGGCGCCGTGATTTTCCTCGCCTTCCTTGCCACCACCTTTTTATTAAAAGAAGCGCCGCGTCAGCCGGGTAAAAAGACGGTGCAAACTCATGATGAGAGTGAGAAGCCGGTCAATCTGCCACTGGTGCGACTGATGTGGCTGTCAGGCATGCTGCTGATTTTTGCCAATATGTCGATTGAACCGATCATCACGCTGTATATCGGTCAGTTCGTGCAGGGCGATCATGCGATTACGGTGACGGCGGGCGTGGTGATGGCGGCGGCTGCACTGGGCAGTATTCTCTCTGCGCCGCGTTTGGGGCGCCTGGCGGATCGGGTAGGGCATGGCCGCGTGCTGGTTTACGGCCTGGTCGTTTGTGCGCTGTTGTTGATCCCGCAGGCGTTTATCACCCAAGCCTGGCAACTGGTGCTGCTGCGTTTCCTGATGGGCATGGCGTTGGGCGGTTTGATGCCGTGCGTGACGGCGCTGATTCGCCACAATGTGCCGCAAGGGCAGGTGGGGAAAATGTTGGGGTATTCGACCTCGGCCCAGTATGTCGGTCAGGTCTCCGGTCCGTTATTTGGCGGGTTTGTCGGTGGTGCTTTCGGCATGCGGCCAGTGTTTCTGGCGACCTGTGTGATCATGGCGCTGTGCGCGCTGTTAAATACGCGGGTGTTAAAGAAGCCGTAACGGCGACAGGTATTGCGATTCGAACAACCTTTAGCTTCTTCATAATGACGCGATACGCCAGAGCGCAGGCAGTGAGACAATAAAAAAGGCGGGCTTCGCAGCCCGCCTTTGTCACATCAAACCAGAAACTTATTTAGCATCTGGCAGTGCGTAGGCAATGACGTAATCGCCCAGCTTAGTACCAAACGAACCGTGACCACCTGCAGCAATGACAACGTACTGCTTGCCATCCACTTCATAGGTCATCGGCGTTGCCTGGCCACCGGCTGGCAGACGTGCCTGCCACAGCATTTCCCCGGTGTTGGTGTCGAACGCGCGCAGATAGTTATCGGCAGTCGCACCAATAAAGAACACGTTACCGGCCGTGGTAATTGGGCCGCCCAGCATTGGCATACCCATTTTGAACGGAACCGGAACCGGCGCGCTGTCGCGAACGGTACCGATACGTTTTTTCCACACGGTTTCGTTGGTTTTCAGGTCAACCGCTGAGACATAGCCCCAGGCCGGTTGTTTACATGGCAGACCCAACGGAGACAGGAACGGATTCAGCTCGACGCCGTACGGTACACCGTACTGTGGCTGGATACCGGTTTCAGTACCTGAACCGCCTTTGTCATCGGCTGGTGGCTCGATCGGATTACCCGGACCGCGTGGCACCAGTTTAGAGACAAACGGCAGCGCCATTGGGTTAGCAATCGCGATCTGGCGATGTGGATCTACCGCGATACCGCCCCACTCGAACATACCGAGGTTACCAGGGAACACCAGCGTACCTTGCTCAGACGGCGGGGTGAACGGACCTTCGTAGCGCAGACGCTTGAAGATCACGCGGCACACCAGTTGGTCGAACATGGTCGCGCCCCACATGTCCTTGTCCGTCAGATTGTTCTTCGGACGGAAGGTCAGTTCGGAGTACGGCTGAGTTGGGGATACGTGATCACCTTTCGCAGCGCCCTGTGGCACTGGAGTTTCCGGTGCGGGGACAACCGGCTTACCGGTACGACGATCCAGGACAAAGATGTTACCGGTTTTGGCCGGGGCATAAATCACCGGAACGGTGTTGCCATCTTTGTCGGTGATATCGGCCAGCGTCGGTTGTGACGGCAGGTCCATATCCCACAGATCGTGATGCACGGTCTGATACGACCACACCAGCTTGCCGGTGGTGGCGTTCAGTGCCAGTACGCTGCTCGCGAAACGTTCCTGGTCAGGCGTACGGTTACCACCCCAGATGTCTGGTGTGGTCACGCCCATTGGCAGGAATACGGTATCCAGTTTTGGATCGTATACTGCCGGTGCCCAGGAGTTCGGCGAGTTCATGGTGAAGGTATGTTCATCATCTGGAATCGCGTTGGGATCTTTCGCGCCCGGATCAAACACCCACAGCAGTTTACCGGTGTTCACATCAAAGCCACGAATAGCGCCTGACGGTTCACGGGTAGAGTAGTTATCGGTGACCGCACCGGCAATCACGATAGTGGTATCCGTGATGATCGGTGGTGAAGTCGGCTCATACTGGCCTGGGGTCAGTACCGGCTGTTTGTGCTGCAGATCCAGCTCACCGTTGTTACCAAACGCGGCACAACGTTCACCGGTCTCGGCATCCAGCGCGAACAGACGACCGTCGTTCACTGGCAGATAAATGCGACGTGAACACAGCGCAGGCTGGGTGTTAGACGCATCCGCTGCTGCTGGCATTTCATGGTAAGAGACACCACGACAGGTCACATGCTGGAAGGTTGGATTCGGTTTTAAGCCCGGATCAAATTTCCACTTCTGCTTACCGGTTTTTGCATCCAGCGCAAACAGAATCTGGTGCGGTGAGCAGAGATACAAGGTGTCGCGGATTTTAATCGGCGTCACTTCGTCGGTGATTTCACCTGGGTCGTTCGGGGTTTTCAGATCGCCCGTCTGGAACTGCCAGGCTACCTGCAACTCTTTCACATTACCGGTGTTGATTTGCTTCAGTGGAGAGAAGCGCGTGCCTTGCTGGTCACGCGCGTACGCAGGCCAGTCAGCATCCTTGATGTTGCTCAGCGGCTGCGCTTGCGGGGCATTATCTGCCGCCGCTGGGATTTCACCGTTCAGTTCCTGCGGATCGTGGAACACTGCCCACGCCAGCACCAGCACGCTGGCAATCAGCGCAACGGCCATCAGACCCAGTGCGCCTTTACCTGCATGATTCAGACCGCGATACACAAACGGCAGAATCAGCCAGATGCCGAAGATCACCAGCACATCGGTACGTGGTGCCAGCGCCCAGAAGTCGAAACCGACTTCCCAAACGCCCCACACCAGCGTTGCCAACAGCAACAGTGCATACAGCATGATCGCTGCACCGCTACGGCGCCACAGCAGGACAGCGGTGATCAACATAATCACACCGCCAATAACGTAGTACCAGGAACCACCAATTGCGGCTAGCCATACACCGCCTACCAGCATAAATGCGCCTGTGAGCAGTGCGAACAGCACCGTCAAAAAGCGAATCACGCCAAAAGATGAGGAAGCTTTCCCCATAATATTAACCTCTTTCTTTGCCATAAACTTAAAAGGAAACAACGCATTAGGTTGTTTCCCGACATAGAGTACGAAGTGACTTAACATGTTCGATCGCAGCGCTTCCGTTACGCCAGATGATCCCTTTGCGTTAAATTTTATCTTAAAAACGTTAACGGGTTTGATTTTTTTAGTGCTTTGCGCTTGTGGAATGGTAGTAGTGCGACATTTTATGAGGAGATTCCAACGTTATGCCCGAAGAGATCGGGACATAACGGCAAGAGGCGGCATTTCGTGTAAGCGTTTACACTTCAAACAGGGTGTTGCTGGTGCGTTGTTCCTGCCAGCCAGAAAGTTGCAGGTCTTCATAGACAGACAACGGCAGAGTTAATTGCGGAGTGCGTAATATCACCTCTGCTTCTCTTTCCCTGCAGGATCCGAGCAAAAAGGGAAAGCTGAACTTGAGATAATTATCATTGAAGAAATCATCGTTCAGGACAATTCCCCTGAAGGGAAAAGAGGCAATATTCTTCCAGCACGTTCCTGGCGGAGCCAAATCATAAAGCCAGAATGCGTGATGCTGTACGGTTTCTCGCAATGCCGCTTCATGCTTAACTAAACTGGCATTATTGATAGCAAGGGAGACATTTTCCATTTGCAGGCTGGGATAATTTTCTGGCGCCTGTAAAAAGCGCGCAAGACTATTTCCCACTAAAGGGATAATTATTCGTTCGGGCGCATCGGGCAACTGATTGTGCAGTGAAATTATGTTGCTTCCGTTAAGTAATGCTGTGCTTTCCTGTTCACAATGCATAAAGGGTGCTGAATAACACACGCCCATCAGTGCCCCGTCGAGGCGACGGATACGCTCAGTAACATAAGGATTGTATGAACTGTTTTCCATTTATCTCTATGAATAAATTAATTAACTGGAACGTCTTAATTATTATAAGGACGGCAAGGTTGCTGTGATCTTTACGCTTCCAATATAGACCGAATTGTTTGTTAAGGTCACCTGTTTTAGCTGTCTCTGATAGAGAGATATGGCGGCTAAAAGATGTATTTAATATTGAGTTATTGGAATTTCTGGAATGATTCAGATATTTTCAGGTGAAAACAATCAGCCTGCTAATATTCAGAACTCTATGCTTAGTTAAATTTTAGATAAGCAACTGTTTTTAAAGCGCACGGCTAGCCATTGCTTGCCAGCGTCAGATGTCGCACTCTGTGGCCGCAAAATGATAATGAGAGTCGGTAAACGGCTTTTCACCAGGCTGGTGCAATGATGCTGGCCGGAAGATGATTTAGGATGGGATAAAATATGGCTTCACCGTTATCCGCAACAGAAGACTCTCTGTTGCGGCACAGGTCGTTTGTCGCCTTCTGGCTGGCGCGCACCTGTTCATCGTTTGGTTTCCAGATGTTCTCCGTGGCGGTTAGCTGGCAAATCTACGCCCTTACGCACAGCGCGATGGCGTTGGGGATGATTGGCCTGATGCAGTTCCTGCCTTCGGTGTTACTGGCTCTGCCGGCCGGCCATCTTGCCGACCAGTTTGATCGCCGCCGCATTGTGCTGGTCGGGCAATTGATTGAATGGCTAGCTCTGCTTGGCCTGGTGGCACTGACGCTGATGCACTGGGCGGATAAAATTGAAATTTGGGGACTGGTGTTTCTGATCTCCGTGGCCAAAGCGCTGGAGTGGCCGTCGATCACGTCGATGTTGCCTGCGCTGGTGACTCCACCGATTCTCGCGCGTGCCATGGCGGCGAGTTCCGTGGGCGGTCAGGCAGCGGTGATCGTCGGCCCAACCCTGGGTGGCCTGCTGTATGTGGCCGGTCCCGAGGTGGTTTACGGCGTCTCAGCCCTGTTTTATCTCTTCTCTCTGGTGCTGGTTAGCCGCCTTCGCTATGAACGTCCACCTCAAACGCGGATGCCGATGAATCTCACCACCATGTTTGCGGGCGTGCGTTTTATTCGTGAGCGCAAAGATGTGTTGGGTGTGATCTCTCTCGATCTGTTCGCCGTGCTGCTGGGAGGTGCTACCGCGCTGTTGCCGATCTTCGCGCAGGATATTCTGCATACCGGCCCCTGGGGATTGGGCATGCTGCGCGGTGCACCTTCTGTAGGGGCGCTCATTGTTGGCGTGTGGCTCAGCCGTCACAAGCTGGAAAAACACGTCGGCATGATTATGTTTGGTTCGGTGGCAGGCTTTGGGGTCGCCACGCTGGTGTTCGCGCTCTCTACGCAATTGTGGCTCTCTCTGCTGGCGCTGGCCGCGCTGGGCGGGTTCGATATGGTGAGCATGGTGATTCGCGGTGCGCTGGTACAGCTGGATACGCCGGATGATATGCGCGGTCGCGTGAATGCGGTCAACGCCATCTTTATTAACACCTCAAATCAGCTGGGCGAGTTTGAGTCAGGCTTGCTGGCGGCGTGGATGGGGGCGGTGCCTGCCGCAGCACTTGGCGGTATCGGCACGCTGGTGGTGGTGGCGGTGTGGATGACGATTTTCCCGCATCTGCGCAAACGGCAGAAGCTGGAGAATGAAAACGCAGGTTAAGTGCCAACAAAAACCGGCTCGCGGGCCGGTTAATGATGTCACCACTCTGCACTGCCATGAAAAGCCCCGCGCAAAGGGGGATTTGCGCGGGGAGGTTGACCTTATACGGTCGCGGTTTTCCCCAGGCTGGCGTCAAATTGTTTCCAGCTGTCTGTCATATCCACCACGGTTTTCGATTTTCGTGCTTCATCGATTTTGATCGCGGTCAGACCCGCTTCCAGTGCATCCACCACGGATACTTTCAGTGGCGTTCCCTGTTTAATGTGTTTGACGATCTCTTCAGCCATCAACGCATCGGCACCATAGTGACCGTCATAAGCATTGCCGCTGTAGGTGGTATCGACTTCGCGCTCGCCGGTACGGGCGTTGTGTACGCGGAAGTAGTTACGCACAAAGTCGCCCTCGGCCATGCCGTCGGTGCCCATCACGCAGAAACGACGAAATTCATCCGGCACGTTGAGGTTGGCGTGGAAGGCGAGAGTTGCGCCATTGGCGTATTCGATCAGCGCCGTCTGGTAATCGACGATATCGGCGTCGCCGTCAAACACCGCATCCGTGCTCGACCAGCCGCTGGGCTTCACGTGATACACCTCTGATTGCGGCGTGACAGCCCCGGTGGGTGCATGCTGCGGGGTGAAGTTCTTACGTCCACCAAAGCTGGCAACGCGCACCGGGCGTTCACCGACCAATCCCTGATAGAGATCGATGTCGTGGCAACATTTTTCCAGAATATAAGGACCGGCGTATTTTTCCAGACGTCGCCAGTCGCGCTGGAAGAAGGCGCCGTGATAAGGCTTGATGTGTTCAGTGGCTTCGATTGAGGTGATTTCACCGAGACGATTTTCATCGCGTGCGTTCAACAGATCGTGATACAGCGGTGAGTAACGCAGAACCAAGCCGACCAGAATGCGCTCATGCCCATATTGTTGTACCAGTTGCGCCATCGCCATGGTTTGTTCTTCATTGATCACCACCGGTTTCTCGGTAAACACGGTGTAACCGGCTGCCAGCCCCTGCCGAATATGCTCAAGATGCATAAAGTTGGGTGACCCTACCAGCAACAGATCGAAACCACCGTGCTGGAGTAGCGCATCCACGCTGTCGAACGCCTGCCCGGCATCAATTCCGAAGGTGTGAAGATTTGGCAAGCCAGCGGGAGCCGGATCGACGTAACCCACCACGGAGAACTCTGCGTCAGCTTTGTTGAACTCTTTCACCACATGAGAAAGACGAAAGCCCAGACCAATAATGCCCACTTTCATGTTGTACCCCTGAAGCCCGTTGCTTGTTAGCTGCCCGACCCATCAGGCTGCTGATAATCTGACCATTAACTTATTACGGCAGAAAAACTAATGTCAATCCGTAACGCCGATCTCAAATTGGTACTTTTTGTTATCTTTATGTTTTAAATGAATATTAATTAACTATACGGAATGCGTATTTATTTGTGATTGCGATTTAAGTTTTTTTCCCCTATCTTTCGCACATCTATAAGCATCATGCCGTTCGTGGCAGGCAGGAGGAAGCGCGTGCAATCACTTTTGCTGGGTATTGATGGCGGTGGTACGCACTGTCGCGGACGCCTGACGGACAGCGCTGGCCGTGTGCTGGCGGAAGCGACAGGCGGGCCCGCCAATGTCTGGTCGCAGTATGATGCCGCCATCACCGCTATTGAATCGGTCATCGACACACTCTTTCAACAAGCGGGGCTGGCTGCCGATGCGCGCGACCGCACCTTGCTGGTGGCAGGTTTAGCAGGCGCCAATGTGGCATCGGTGCACACGCGGCTGCAAAGCTGGCAGCCACGCTGTCAGGGACGCTATCTGTTTACCGATGTCGAGATCGCCTGCGCGGGTGCGCACGATGGTGCACCAGGCGCGGTGCTGATTGTCGGGACGGGCAGCCAGGGCGCAGCCTGGGACGGCGCGCAGTTTACCCTGCTGGGCGGCTGGGGTTTTGCCCTGTCAGATGCCGGTTCAGGCGCCATCCTTGGACGCCGTGCACGGCGCTTGGCGTTGCTGGCGCACGAAGCTATCGTGCCTGCTTCGGCGCTGACTGAACGTATTATGGCGTTGCATCAACACAGCCCGGAACAGATGTTACTCTGGTCACAGCAGGCAACACCCGCCGAGTGGGGCAGCGTGGTACCTGAAGTCTTTGCCGCTGCGCAGCAGGGCGATCCCCATGGTATTGCGTTGGTGCAGCAGGCCGCTGCCGATATCGTGCAGATGGTGCAACCCTTGCTGGCACGCAGTCACGGCAAACTAGCCCTGATGGGGGGGCTCGCGGTGCCGATTCAGCCCTGGTTACCGGCTGAGATTGCTGCACAGCTTGTGCCGCCGCAGGGCGATGCCTTAAGCGGCGCACTGCGCCTTGCCAGCCAGTTCAGCCAGCAACCGGCTTAGCCTCTTCTAACTTAAAAAAGAGATCCATGAGCGCTCCCAACGTAACTGCACGCATTTTGCGGCTGATTGTCGAAAATGCGCCAATCAGCCAGTCTGACCTCAAAGTCCGTAGCGGCCTGAGCATGTCCACGGTTTCGCAGGCCACCAACCGCTTGCTCTCCGGCGGTATTGTGCAGGAGCTGGGGTTGCGTCGTGTATCAATGGGACGACCGAAAACCCTGCTCGGCCTCAACCCGGATCACGCCAGTGTGGTGGGCATTCAGCTTAACGCCGAACGTAATTTGATCGTCTTAACCGATCTCAGCGGCAACATTATTGGCGAACAGCAGATCCCTTCAGGCGCGATGACCCCCAAGCAACTGGGTGATGCGCTGGCGAAGTTTTTGCGTGGTGTGGAAGGAAAGAAAGTCGGTGCCATTGGGCTGGCCCTCTCGGGGCTGGTGGATGCCAGCAACGGCGTTTGCGTCTTGTCACGCGCGCTGGGCTGGAACAACGTGCCGATTGCACGCCTGCTGGAAGAACGTTTTTCACTGCCGGTCTTTATCGAAAATGATGCCAATGCCTTAGCCATGGCCGCGCTGGTATTTGGCCAGTTGGGCCATGCGCAGTCAGCGGTGATCGCCACCTTTGGCAAAGGGATTGGGGCGGGAATCTTGCTGGATCGCCAGCTCTATCGCGGCCGCCATGGCAAAGCTGGTGAGATTGGTGTGTCATTGCTCGGTGATGGCTCCGAACGCTTACTGGAAGATGTCGCCTCGTCGCAGGCGATTTTGCAGCGCGTGGCAGTTTCACTGAATGAGGCGCTGCCGCAGACGCTACGCGATCTGGATAGCCAGCCTACACCTGAAGTGCTCAGCGCGCTGGCGGAAGCCGGGCAGCATCTGGGCATGTCGCTGGCGAATCTGTCGGTGGCTTACGATCCTGACGTGGTGTATCTGGCGATGGAACCGCAGATGGCCTCGCGCATCCTGCTCGACCACATTACGCAGAGCTTCCAGACCTATCGGCTGAAGATCACGCCGCAGATGACGCCGCTGCAGTTCCTCACTGAGTCGAATCGGATGTGGGCACAGGGTGCGGCCGGCTTTGCAGTGAATAAGCTGTTGGATTTACTGGCGGCGCAGGCCGATGAAGAGACGGTGTCTTAAAGCAGCAATAGCTGTAGTGGCGCGATCTGCATCGACGTTGTTCACTCGTTATCAAGAGAGCGCCGTAGCATAACTACGGCGCTTGCTTCGTTCAGGCGCTTAACGCAGGCGCAATCCCTGTTCATCAAACAACATTCCGCGCTCAGCATTGATCTGATAACTGACGCGGTCGCCAATCTCATGTTCTGCCGCGTTACGCTCTTCAATCACCAGTAACTTCTCCTCACCGATATCCAGGTAAAGATAGTTGGTGTGCCCCAGCATCTCGCTGAATGACAAATCAGCGCTAAAGCTCAGCGCATCGGTATCCTGATTGGCCGGAGAGAAGTGTTCAGGTCGAATTCCCAGCGTGACTTTTTGCCCTTCATGACAGGCTGCGTCGATCTTCATGGTCAGCGTGTGAATGCCCAATGCGGGCACGCGCAGCTGCACAGCACCTGGTGCGATCGTGGCAATTTCCGCCTGCAGGAAGTTCATCTTCGGTGAACCGATAAACCCGGCGACAAACAGATTGTCGGGATCGTGATACAACGCCATCGGAGCTCCCACCTGCTCAATTTTGCCCTGACGAAGTACCACGATGCGATCGGCCAGCGTCATCGCTTCCAGCTGGTCGTGAGTGACATAAATCATGGTGTTGCCCAGTGAGGCGTGCAGGCGAGCGATCTCAATGCGCATCTGTAGCCGCAGCTCAGCATCCAGATTGGAGAGCGGTTCATCAAACAGGAAAATACGTGGATGGCGGATGATGGCGCGACCAATGGCCACACGCTGACGCTGGCCGCCGGAGAGCGCACGTGGCAGGCGATCCAGCAGTTCCGTCAGATGCAGACGCGCAGCCGTCTGGCTAATCGCTTTCTCAATTTCCGCTTTAGATTTCTTCATCACTTCCAGCGGGTAAGCCAGATTGCCGCGCACCGTCATATTCGGATAGAGCGCATAGGACTGAAACACCATGGCAATGCCACGCTCGGTGGCGGGCTGGTGCGTCATGTCTGTGCCTTCAATCAAGAGCTTGCCGTCGCTGATCTCCTCCAGCCCGGCAATCATGCGCAGCAAGGTCGATTTACCGCAGCCGGAAGGGCCGACAAACACCACAAACTCGCCGCTGTTAATGGTGAGATCGATACCGTGAATCACGTTCACATGGTCGTAGGACTTTTTAACGCTTTGCAGATGCAGGCTGGTCATGGTGATGCCTCAATCAGAGTAGTTGGCCCATGTAGATGGCGTTGCTGCGCATAATGTGCGTGAAACCGAGGCGTTGATAAAAGCCGCATACCTTCTCGTTTTGCAGACTCACGCCCAGATAAACACCCGACACGCCAGCGGCGCGTAGGTCCTGCAGCAGTTGCTCAATCAGTTTTCGTCCCCAGCCGCCTTGCTGGGCTGGCGGCAGCAGATTGATGTGCAGATGCGCAGGCCATTGCGCTACCAGTTGTTCCGCAGCGGCATCTGGCTGAAGGATGGCGTCCAGCACTTTGCTGTCGAGGGGGGCTCGCGGCGTGTAGTCGCGATATTGCTGTTGCAGTGGCGGCCACCAATGCGCATCCAGTTCTGCTTCGAAGGCGCGTGTATCCGGTGCTGCCACCGCATAACCCATCACTTCCCCCTCTATTTCAAGGGCATAAGCAAAGTCCGGCGCAAAGCGCGCGTAGGGAATGACAAAGCGCAGGCCGGGCAGTGCCGGGTCGGAATAGAGCGCGGTGGCGTCAGTGCCCGCATTGGCCGTTTCTAAGCAGATGCGCGACAGGGCAGGAAAATCGCTCTCGCTGGCGCGGCGAATAACACCTTTAGCCGTCATGGTGGTGCCTCTGTGGTCATGAGATAAACAGATTTTACGGTAAATAAAGCTGACTTAGTTTTCAAGGTGTAATAATTGCGCTACCGCACAACATCGAGGTAAATCCTGAGGGCGGACGGTGGCGTGAACGGCCACGTGAAGCGGCGCAGAGCCTGTGGTGCCTGTGTTCTGGGATGATTTTGCCGCAAAGGCCTCTCACCTCTCTCAATAAGTATAGAATTTTCATATGGTCTGTCAGTGGGTTAATGCGGCTGAACGGCGTGAGTGATTTGTGCTGTCGGCAGGGCCATGTCTTCTTATGGTGTGCGCTTCAGCGGCTGTCATGCAGAATTCTCTACTGCATAGCCCGCTTTTCTTCTCACAGTTTGCACTGTATCACAGAGCAAAAATTCCGCAGTGAGGGTGTTTGACTTTCTTTTGTTCATAAAGTAAGTATGAATTAACGTCGTTATTACTGCTGCTGAATCAACCTGCCAGGACATGCAGGTGTCGCGATGAAGGGATGCCAGTCATCTGTTGGAGAAACCGAGCATGATGTGTGATTCAACCAAACGTCCGTCCCGTATGAAAAGCTCACTGCGCAGTGTGTCGCGTCTGGTTTCAGCCGGGATTTTGCTCGGTGCGACCCTGGCGACGGCACAAGCGGTCACGCTGAACGAATGGGATATTTATAACTATCCGCAGCAAACCGAAGCCGTGGATGAAGCGGTTAAAGCGTTCCAGCAGAAGAATCCGGGCATTACCATCCAGCGCTCGGTTCACTCTTTTGAAGACACACGCATTCCACTGAAGCTGGCGCTGACTGCCGGTGATGGCCCGCAAATCGCGCAGGTCAATCAGGGCGGTGGCGATATGGGTTCGCTGGTGAAAGACAAACTGCTGTGGCCGCTGGACGATTATGCCAAAACTTACGGCTGGACCACGCGCTTCCCGGATTCGATCCTCAAGCGTAACCGCTGGTCTGATAAACAAGACTTTGGTAGCGGCAAACTGTATGGCGTGGCGAGTCTCGGTGAAATGGTGGGTCTGTATTACAACAAGGCGCTGCTGGACAAAGCGGGTGTTGCGGTACCGAAAACCCTGCCTGAACTCGAAGCGGCAATGGAGAAACTGAAAGCCGCGGGTACGCCGCCGATGATGCTCGGCCTGCTGGATGGCAATATGGGCCAGCAGCTGCTGAGTACCGTATGGGAAGCACAGATTGAGAGTAAAGATCGCAAAGCCCTCGACGATCTGATTTACGACGTCGGCGGCACCTTCAAAGACGACAAGCTGGTGAAAGCGGCGAGCATGATGAAAAGCTGGAAAGTCAAAGGCTACTTCTTCCCCGGCTTTGAAGGCATTGGTCATGATGATGCGGCCACCCTGTTCCAGAATGGTCAGGCCGCGTTCCTGGTGAGTGGCACCTGGTATCTCGGTCAGTTCAAAGACAATAAAGATGTGCACTTCGCGGCGATGCCGATGGGTGAGGGGGTACAGCATGCGCTAATGGTGGGCGGTACCGATCTGGCGTTCTCGATAACCAACACCGCGAAAACCAAAGAGCAGCAGGATGCGGCGGCCAAATTCATCGATTACATCGTTTCCGATGAGATGGCTAACCGCTGGTTGAAAGTGGGCTTCCTGCCGGCAGGCACCAGCAAGAATGCACAAATCCCGGCGGATAATCCGTTGCTGGCAGAGACATATCAGGTTTGGGTGACCCTCAACGAGCATGATGGCCTCGGCCATTATCTGGATTGGGCCACGCCGACCATGAACGCCGAGCTGAATCAGAACGTGCAGCTGTTACTGGCCGGAAGACAGACGCCGGAGCAGATGGTCACCAATTTCGACAACAACTATCAACGTTACCTGAAAACCCTGAAGCACTGATGACGTCCGGCCCGACAGCAATGCCGGGCCGTGAATTAGCCTGCAAGCGAGTAAGGTTATGCTGAACAAATCTGCCTGGCGCAATGCGCTCTATCTTCTGCCTGCCGTACTGGTCTATACGGTGTTTTTACTCCTGCCGCTGCTGGCCTCGCTCGGCATCAGTTTCACCGAGTGGGATGGCACCTCCTTGCCGATTTTCACCGGTATCAGCAACTACGTGCGCATGTTCCAGGATCCGGTTTTCTGGGTGGCGCTGGGCAACAACGCGCTGCTGATGTTGTTTTACACCTTACTGCCGATTGGCGTCGGTCTGCTGTTGTGCAGCTTCCTGTATGAAACGCGCAACGGCAAAGAGCGCAGCGTATTGCGTATTCTGTTTTTCCTGCCTTACATCATGCCGATGGCGGTATTGGGCGTGGTGTGGCGCTGGCTGTATAACCCAGCGTTTGGTCCTATCGATCAGTTCCTGCGCGCGATTGGCTTGCCGCAGTTGGCTCTGTCGTGGCTGGGTGATTTCACTTGGGCGTTACCGGCCGTGGGTTTTGTCGCCACCTGGTATTTCTTTGGATTCTGTCTGGTGCTGTTTATGGCTGGATTACAGCGCATGGATCCTTCGCTGTTAGAAGCCGCCGATTTGGATGGTTCTTCACGGCGTCAGAAGTTTATGCGTATCACGCTGCCCTCACTGCGCCCGGAACTGCGCATTGCGCTGCTGCTGACGGTGATTGCCAGCCTGAAGGCCTTCGATCTGGTGTATGTGATGACGCAAGGCGGGCCGGGCACTTCGACTATGGTGACCAACATCTTTATGTATAAGCAGGGCTTTGATCTGCATTACTTTGGCTACGCGTCTGCGGTCGCCGTGTTCAGTATGTTGATTGTGCTGATGATCAACGCCTGTATTCATTTTGCTATTCGGGAGCGTCACTGATGCGCGGTACGCCTGTTGTCTCACGCGCACTGATTTGGATTGTCGCGCTGATGACCATCCTGCCGTTTTTAATGGCGCTGATGACTTCGTTCAAAACCCAGATGGAGCTGTTTCAGGGCGTGTTCACGCTACCTTCATCGCTGAACTTTAAAAATTACGTGACGGCCTGGCAGCAGGGACACTTCAACGTCTACTTTATGAACTCGGTGCTGGTGGTGATTCCGGTGGTGATCAGCAGCATTTTGTTAGGGATTCTGGCGGGATTTGGTTTTGCCTGGCTGAAAATCCCCGGTAAGAAAGTAATAGCGGCGATGCTGGGTCTGGGCATGGTGCTACCGAGCGAGGCTTTCATCATTCCGCTCTACCACGAACTGCGCTGGATGGGGCTGACGAACACGTATCTGGCGCTGATCCTGCCACAAATTGCCTTATCACTGCCGTTTACCACGTTGATGATTGCCACTGCACTGCAGCAGGTGCCACGCGAACTGGTGGAAGCGTCAGTGATGGATGGTGCATCCCGGCGCAAAATCCTGTGGGGCATTCTGGTGCCCGCCATCTGGCCCACGCTATCAACGCTGGCGCTGCTGCTGTTTATCTGGACGTGGAATGAGTTCCTGATTCCGCTGATTCTGGTCAACAAGGATGAACTGCGCACCTTGCCAATCGGCATGATGTTCTTCCAGAACAAAAACACCATTGATATTCCAGTGCTAATGGCGGGCGCGATGATTGTGATCATGCCGCTGGTTGTGGTGTTCCTGGTTTTCCAGCGCAAGTTTATCAGTGGAGTGACGGAAGGGGCGGTGAAGTAGAGGTACCCTTTGGGACGTCTGGATCGCAACCTGTGATGGAATGCACAGTGTTGGACTATCCAGGGATATTTAATTAACACCCCTAAACCGTTTGTGGTTATTGTGCCATGGTTAATTTCAGGAGGAAATTACATGGCTATCAACGGAAAGTTTATTCTTACGGGTACTCAGTTCTCGCCACTCATATTGCCGGGGATTGGCCATTTCATGGCTTTCTCAGGCAATAATCATTATCGCAATCGCCCGGCATGTGCATCCATTCCATTTAATGGACCTTTACCCTTAGGTCTATATTACATCGTCAAGCGACCAACGAATGGCGTGAAAAGTATGTTATATAATATGAGCCGAGAGTTTTGGTCATGGCCCGGCAGTTCACCTGTTGTTCATGCAGAGTGGTTTGGACTTTTTCGGCACGATGCACTCATTGACGATTATACGTTTATTGAAGGTATTAAACGCGGCAACTTCCGTCTTCATCCAATTGGCCCTGCCGGCATATCACAAGGTTGTATTACCTTACAATATCGTAGTGATTTTCTAAAAATCCGTCAGGCATTGATGACTTACACTTATGGGAATAAAAACATTCCAGGCACCAGTTTCTATTCTTATGGGACAATTGAGGTCATTGATGGGAGTGTTTCAGATGCCTGTAGCGCATAGTTCTGGTATCAGATTTCCACAAAAAATTTTATTTTTCTTCTTTGCTTTTTTTATCCTTATTCCGATTAATCACTCAATAGCTTTCAGCTTTCTTGATGGAAATCAGTCTGCATTTGTTGACTTTACCTATGCATATGGTTTGGGTGATGCGGAGGGGTTTTACGGTCAATTGATTATTGCTTCATCTGTTATTGAAAGCGCAAGCCTTTTAGCACTCACGCTTTATCTGATAAAGGTGTTCAAAAAGCGTCATTGATCAGGGATTGATTAGCTTCGTTCATTCCATGCATCAGTGTGCTGTACATTGCCATCACAATATCGCCATGTGACTTTTTCATACATCATCGCAACGGACTCGACATGGTTAGTTTGATGGCTGTTCGCTTTTATATTTGCCATGCCAGGAATGACGGAAACAATTTTGACACCTTCAAAAAGCATATTGAAGTATTCAACCTCCTGCCCTGCATCACTAATACAGTACCATTTAAATTCTGCTGAAGTTAATGTCTGCCCTGATGTGACTGCTTTATAAAGGTAGGGACTTGATGAATCGAATACCTTTTCAAAACTTACCGGCATATGTGTACGCGTTCCCGTAATCTTACCCGTGGCACCATCAACCGGTAAAGTGACGCCATGAGAGAATCCTTGCACTTCAATACTATGTTCTCTTGCTGTTACATCTACGGAGCCTTTAATAATCGCTCCACCATCATCCTTTAACCACAAATAAGCAGGGATAGGCATATTATTTCCTTTTTACCGTTGTCCTGAAAATAAGGTACATCAATAAAATTCATTTCCCATGCTTATTTTGTGGTTATTGTGATCTCAATTGACACTTAATTTTTACAGCGCAGCCGCGATCGCCACACCCAACTCTTCCGTTGAGGCGCTGCCGCCGAGGTCGCGTGTCAGGCTATTACCGGCGGCCAGGGTGCGCTCAATGGCATCCAGCACGGCGGCACCCGCTTCGGCGTAACCGAGGTGCTCCAGCATCATCGCACCACACCAGATCTGTCCAATCGGGTTTGCCACGCCTTTGCCCGCGATATCCGGCGCTGAGCCATGCACCGGTTCAAACAGGCTCGGGAATTTCCCTTCCGGGTTGATGTTCGCGGAGGGCGCAATACCGATGGTGCCGGTACAGGCCGGGCCGAGATCCGACAGGATGTCGCCAAACAGGTTGCTGGCTACCACCACATCAAACCAATCCGGATGCAGCACGAAGTTCGCGGTCAGAATATCGATATGATACTTATCGACTTTCACTTCCGGATAGCTCGGTGCCATGGCTTCAACGCGGCTGTCCCAATATGGCATGGTGATGGCAATGCCATTGGATTTGGTGGCAGAGGTCAGGTGTTTTTTCGGACGCTTCTGCGCTAACTCATAGGCAAACTTCAGGATGCGATCGACGCCCGTACGCGTCATCACCGTCTCCTGAATCACCACTTCGCGGTCGGTGCCAGGGAACATGGTGCCGCCGACCGACGAATACTCGCCCTCGGTGTTTTCACGCACCACGTAGAAATCGATATCGCCGGGCTGACGATTGGCCAGCGGCGCTTTGACGCCCGGCATCAGGCGAACCGGACGCAGGTTGACGTATTGATCAAATTCGCGGCGGAACTGCAGCAGCGATCCCCACAGCGACACGTGATCCGGTACCACATCTGGCCAGCCCACCGCGCCAAAATAGATGGCATCAAACTGGCTCAGAGTGGCGAACCAGTCATCCGGCAACATCTTGCCGTGCTCTTGCCAGTACTCGGCGCTGGCAAAGTCAAACCATTGCCACTCCAGAGAAATATCGAATTTCTTTGCCGCTGCATCCATTACACGGATGCCTTCAGGCATCACTTCTTTGCCAATGCCATCGCCAGGGATGACGGCGATTTTGTAGGTTTTGCCGCTCATAGGGTTCTCGCAGGTTGCTGTTGATGTTCTGAACGCAGTATAACCATGCATCACCGGGAAATAATTAGCCTGAGCGGCAAGCCAATGTTGAATAAAAGTAGAGAATCGCGCACTTCGACTGACGATCTGGCCTTCTTTGTGCGCGTTGCCGCGCTGGAGAGTTTAACCGCTGCGGCGCGTGAGCTGGGTTTGTCGCTGCCGGCAGTGAGTAAACGCCTCAGCCATCTTGAGCAGCGTCTGGGGGTGCAGCTGCTTAAACGCACCACGCGGCGGCTGGAACTCACCGCCGAGGGGAAACGCTATCTGGAAGGGGCACGCCCTTTGCTCGATCAACTGGCGGAGCTGGAGGAGTCGGTCAGCAGCCAGGCGGCGGTGCTGCGTGGCAGCCTGAACATCAACGCCTCGTTTGGATTTGGACGGCGCCATGTTGCCCCTTGCGTGTCGCGCTTTGCAGCGCTGCATCCTGAAGTCTCGTTATCACTACAGCTCAGCAGCCAGCCACTGAATTTCATCGATTCACACATCGACATTGATATCCGCATAGGCGAACCGCCCGATGCGCGACTCATCGCGCGCAAGCTACGTACCAATCCACGCGTGCTATGCTGCGCCCCGATTTATGCGCAACGTCACGGCCTGCCTGACAGTATTGCGGCGCTGGCGCAGCACAACTGTATTTTGCTACGCCAGTACGAGAGCGATTTCGCATTGTGGCGATTGAGTGATGGCCAGCAGCAGGTGACGCAAAAAGTGCAGGGCAGCCTGATCACCAACGATGGCGAAGTGGCGATGCAGTTAGCGATGGATGGGCACGGCATTTTGCTGCGTTCCTGGTGGGATGCCCAGCACATGATTGAACGCGGCGATCTGCTGCATGTGCTGCCCGCGTGGAGCAGCGCGGACGGGGATATTTTTGCCGTATGGCGGCCACAGCGTCAGTTACCCGCCCGCATTAGCGCCTTTGTGGATTTTTTGCAGTCCGCCTTGTAACTATTAAATAATATTTGATTATTTATAATCATCATTGACTGTTTGTGAGCATGATCAAACAAATCATTGGCTATTTAGCCTATAAATTGCCCTGCTTATGCGTGAATTCATTCTCATGTGAGTGAAATAAATCAATGAGCATAAACAGGGTTGCCTTTGTGCACAGACACTAAAATAACAAAACAGGCAACCTCATTAACGGCAAGCGTGAAGCCCAGCGCAGGCCACGACCCTACGTTATTAATGAGGCTAAAATGAAACAGTTTTCTGCAGAAGGGATGATGATTATTGTCGGGATCGTCATCGCGTATATTCTGTTTACCACCTGGCTGACCTGGCGCCTGCGCAGTAAAAACAGCGGCGACTTTATGGCGGGATCCAACGTGATGCCGGCTTTTGTCGTGGGTGTGATGTTAATGTCTGAGTACATTGGCGCAAAATCGACCATTGGTACCGCCCAGGCGGCGTTTGAAGGTGGGTTTGCCGCCTCATGGTCGGTGATTGGTGCCGCGATTGGCTTCCCGCTGTTTGGATTCCTGCTGGTTAAGCGTATTTATAACACCGGAAAAATCACCATTTCGGGTGCGATTGCTGAACGGTACGGCAACTCAACCAAGAACATCATTTCCCTCATCATGATCTATGCGCTGCTGCTGGTGAACGTGGGGAACTATGTGAGCGGCGCAGCGGCGATCTCGACCGTGTTGAACCTCGATCTCACCACGGCGGCCGTGATCACCGCAATCGTCAGTACCTTCTACTTTATGTTCGGTGGCATGAAGGGCATTGCCTGGGTCACGCTGCTGCACAGCGGACTGAAATATATCGGTATCCTGATCATTCTCGGCGTCGCACTGCATATGACCGGCGGCGTTAGCCCGATGATCAAAGAGATGCCGCATTTCTACTGGACGTGGGATGGCAACATTGGGGCCAGCACCATATTTGCCTGGATGATTGGCACCATCGGTTCGATTTTCTGCACCCAGTTTGTGATTCAGGCCATCGCTTCCACCAAAAGTGCCGCATCCGCTAAGCGTGCAACCTGGGTTGCCTTCTTCTTTTGCATGCCGATTGCGATTGCCATTGCGTTGATTGGCGTGGCGGCGAAGTACCTGCATCCGGATATCAAAAGCCTGTATGCACTGCCGGTGTTTCTGCAGGATATGAGCCCATGGCTGGCGGGGATTGTGACCACCTCGCTGGTGGCCTCCATCTTCGTCAGTGTCAGTACCGTGGCGCTGGCGATTGCCTCGCTGGTGGTTAAAGATTTCTATGTACCGTATCGCAACCCAACGCCAGAACGTGAATTCCGTATGACGCGCTGGCTGTCGCTGCTGATTGGTTTCCTGCCGTTAATCCTGGTGCTGTTCGTCCCCGAGGTGCTGAAGCTCTCCTTCTTCACCCGCGCCATTCGTCTGTCGATCTCGGTGGTGGCGATTATTGCCTTCTACCTGCCGTACTATAAAAGTACCCGAGGGGCGAATGCCGGTCTGATTGGGGCCTGCGTGGTCACCACCGTCTGGTATCTGCTCGGCGATCCGTTCGGCATCAACAATATGTACGTGGCGTTGATTACGCCAGCAGTGATCATGGTGATTGATCGCCTGATCCCTTCGGCACAAACGCACGACAAAAAAGCACCAAAATCTTCAATGCAAAACAGTGGAGCCTGATATGACCGATTCAACGATTACCGTCGAACGTAACGGTAACCTTCATCCGCACGCGCAGGATGCGCAGCAGCTCACGGCGATGCTGCCTTCGGTCTGTCCGCAGAATCATGCCGCTAATCTGCTGCCGCTGCCCAACGGCGACCTGCTGTGTGTCTGGTTTGGTGGCACGCAGGAAGGGATTGCCGATATCTCCGTGTGGTGCTCGCGCCTGGAACAAGGTGGCAGCCAGTGGAGTGAGGCGCAGAAACTTTCTGATGATTCGACGCGCTCTGAGCAGAACCCGGTGCTGTTCCTCGATCCTGACCAGGTATTGTGGCTGTTATGGACAGCGCAGAAGTCCGGTAATCAGGACACGGCGATTGTGCGCTATCGCCAGTCACGTGATTTTGGCCGCAGCTGGAGCGCCATCGACACGCTGCTCGATCAACCCGGCACCTTTATTCGCCAGCCGATTACGGTGTTACCGAATGGCAACTGGCTGTTGCCGGTGTTCTATTGCCGCACTCAGCCGGGCGTAAAATGGGTCGGTAATGACGACATTAGCGCGGTAAAAATCTCCAGCGATAAAGGCAAAAGCTGGCGCGATGTGGCGGTGCCGGATAGCCTCGGCTGTGTGCACATGAACATTACTTTATTGCAGGATGGTAGCTTACTGGCGCTGTATCGCAGTCGTTGGGCAGACTTTATCTACCAAAGTCGTTCTGTTGACGGTGGTGAAAGCTGGAGTGCGCCGGTGGCGACGGAACTGCCCAACAATAACTCCTCAATTCAGGTGACCACGCTGAACAACGGCCATCTGGCGCTGGTGTTCAACGCCATGAGCGCCAAAGATGCCAGCGAGCGTCGCCTGTCACTGTATGACGAAATCGAAGATGAGGATGACGATGTGGCGGTGGCCGCTGAACCGGTGGTGCATAGCGGACGCACCGCATTTTGGGGCGCACCGCGCGCACCGATGACGCTGGCCATTTCCCCAGACGGCGGCAAAAGCTGGCCGTGGCAGCGTCATCTCGATGAAGGCGACGGCTACTGCATGACCAACAATTCGCAGCAGAAACTCAACCGTGAGTTCTCCTATCCCAGCATCAAGCAGAGTGAGGACGGCGCACTGCATATCGCCTACACCTATTTCCGTCAGGCGATTAAGTACGTCCGCGTTAACGAAGCGTGGGTGAGGGGCGAAAAATGAGTCGACACGCGCTGGTGACGGGTGACAGTTCAGGTATTGGCGCGGCGATTGCCGATCATCTGCTGGCGCAGGGCTGGCAGGTGACGGGGTTCAGTCGCACACTGGTCAAGAAAGATCATCCGGGCTTTACCTCGGTGAGCGTGGATCTGTTCGATGCCAGTTTGCTGAAGCAGGCGCTGGCCGCTTTGCCAAAGGTGGATGCGCTGGTGCATGCCGCAGGCATGATGGCGGCAGCGCCGCTCGGCGATCTCGATGAGGAGCAGAGCGCGCGCCTGTGGTATCTGCATGTGCAGGTGGCGCAGATCATGGCGAACGCGTTGCAGCCGCAGATGACGCAGGGCGATCGTATTTTGCTGATCGGCAGTCGCACTTCACGCGGCGCCGCTCATCGCAGCCAGTATGTCAGCACCAAAGCGGCAATGGTTGGGATGGCGCGCAGTTGGGCGGCTGAATTAGCGCCGCAGGGGATCACCGTGAATGTGATCGCGCCCGGTGCCACTGAAACGCCCATGTTGCTGCAACCTGGCCGTGCCAGTTCACCACCCAAGCTGCCGCCCATTGGGCGCTACATCAAGCCGGAGGAAGTGGCGGCGCTGGCGGGTTTTGTGCTGTCACCTGCTGCTGATGCGATAACCGGGCAAGAATTGGTTATCTGCGGTGGAGCGTCGTTGTAAAGATCGGTTGTGCTGTCACCTGCTGCTGATGCGATAACCGGGCAGGAACGGGTGATCTGCGGTGGAGTGTCGTCGTTGATAGCAGTTTATGCTGTCACCTATTACTGATGTGATAACCGGGCAGGAACGGGTGATTTGCGAAGGAGCGGCGTTGTAGAGAGCAGGCAATGTGCTCTGCCCACTCTGCGGTCATCCCTGAATCCAGCTCAGGATTCAGGGAGTGTTGGCACGCGAGCCGGCGGGTTGAGGGAAGATCTCTCGCCGTTTTACCCTATTTCCCTCGCAAAGCCGTGACATCCACCTGCCAGATATTCAGTTTGTTATACAGCGCGGTACGTGAAATCCCCAGTAGCTGTGCTGACTGGCGCAGGTTGCCTTTCTGCTCACTCACCACCTGCAATACATGCTGACGCTCATTTTCCTGCAATGATGTTAAAACGCTGGATTGTGGCGGCGAGACGCGCTGCGTCATCTCTTCCGGCAAATCCGGCTTGCCAATCTCCAGCCCTTCACACAAATTCACCATGCGTTCGACCAGGTTCTCCAGTTCACGCACGTTGCCCGGCCAGTGCCACGTCTGCAAGCAGTGCATGGCTTCAGACGACACCTGCGGCGCGATACGTTTCAATCGAGTACAGAGCGCCTGAATAAACGTATTCACCAGACCTGGAATATCTTCCTGACGTTCTCGCAACGGCGGAATGGCTAATGAAATCACGTTAAGACGGTAATACAGGTCGCGGCGAAAGGCGCCTTTTTCCACCGCATCCAGCAGATTACAGTGGGTGGCGGCAATGATGCGCACATTGACCTTAAGCGGATGCGCGGCGCCAATACGCACCACTTCACTCTCTTGTAATACGCGCAGCAGGCTGGTTTGCGCCTCCAGCGGCATTTCGCCAATTTCATCCAGAAACAGCGTGCCGCCATCCGCCAGCTCGAATTTTCCCGCGGAGCCGCCGCGCCGGGAACCGGTGAATGCGCCATCGACATAACCAAACAGTTCGCTCTGCACCAGGTCACGCGGCAGGGCGCCGCAGTTGAGGGCGATAAAGGGCTCCTGATGTCGTGGGCTGGCGTTATGGATCGCCTGCGCGAACAACTCCTTGCCGGTGCCGCTTTCACCGCTTAACAGCACGGTGCTATCTGTGCGGCTGCTGGCGCGTGCCTTCTGAATGGCTTGCTGCACGCGCGGAGCGTGGCCGCGGATCATCTCAAAGGTATAACTGGCGCTGACGCCCATTACCTGCCGCGTAATCGCCCGGATGCGCTGGTTCTCGCGCAGAGACAGCACACGTCCACCATCGGGTGCCGGCATCAATGAAATCAGACAGGAGAGGGGCTGCACGCCGTCCGGGATAAACTGCAACTCACGGTCATTACAGAATGGCATGGTCAGCAGCGATCCTCCCTGGGGTTGCAGTAACACATCAATCGGCCCGGCTTGAGGATCGAGACCACTAAAGATCTGCCGCGCATAGCGGTTTAACGTTTTGATCCGTCCGTGGCGATCGCAGACGATCACGCCCTCATTCAGGGTTTCCAAGATCGACTGTTGTTCTGCCAGCAAACTGCGCAACATTAATTGTTGTCCCACCGCTTCTGCAGCGGCCTGTACCGTGCCGAGCGTGTGGGCATTGAAATTATCCGGCGTGGCAGTGAGCGTGAGCACGCCGAGCAGCTGGCCGCCGGCATCTCGAATCGGCGCGGCTGCGCACTGGTAGTGGCGCTTACGCAGATCGATCTTCCAGTTTTCACCGCTCAACACATACACCAGCCGTTGCTCAATCAGGCAACGAGCTGTGCAGTTGGTGCCGAGCACCTCTTCGCTCAGGATGCTACCAATCGGCGTCAAATCAGCGCCGCAAAAATGCAGCGTGACACCTTGCGCGTCGGTGAGGTTGATATGGCCATCCGGGTTATAGGCCAGCAGGTTTTCCATCACGTTACGCGCCACCGCAATCAGCTCGGCATTGTGCGCCAGGATGGCCTTCAGCTCATCCGCAGGAGGCGAAGTGTAGATGAAGGTGTGTGGATCGATGGCGCGCTGCTGCGATCGCTGCCATGACTGCAAAATACTGCGCCGCATCCAGCCCGGTTGTTCCCCCCGGACAAAGCTGTGCCAGCCCTGCCACAGCAAGGTATCCCATTCGCCCGCTTCAGCCCCTTCCGGCAGGCTGAAAATCGGGTCGCTTTCATCTTTAAACGGCAAACGTTCGCTGGCGCGCATCAGCGGCTCCTGGTCAATCTGGAATGTCCATTTTATTGACATGTGAAGTTGACATGTAAAGTTTATGACCAATTCAAAGCGCAACGCTGTGTGGTTCCTCACATAAATTGCCCCTTTTTAGTTGGCATCTGGATTGCAATGAAATGTCTATCTCACCTGTCCCGAACGGACATATCCAAAACAGTAAGGAATGATTTATGACATTTCATCTTCAACCGGTACGTGTTGGTCTAATTGGCGCAGGGCGAATGGGCAGCTTCCACGCCGAGAATCTGGCATATCGCGTCCCCGGCGCCACGCTGGCAGCCGTCGCCGATCCGCAGCCCGGTGCGGCGGAAAAGCTCGCCAGCAAGCTGGGTGTCGCGAAAGCCTATAGCGATTTGCATGCGCTGCTACTCGATCCTGAAATTGATGCGATTGCCATTGCGGCGCCCGCTCGCACCCATGCCGAGTGGGTGATTGCCGCTGCGAATGCCGGTAAGCACGTATTTTGTGAGAAGCCAATGGCGGTCACGCTGGAGGAAGCTGACCGCGCCATTGCCGCCGCCAAAAGCGCAGGCGTAGTGTTGCAGGTGGGCTTTAATCGCCGTTTCGATACGGGTTTTGCGGCGGCGATTGCGGCAGTGAAGGCAGGCGAGAACGGTATTACGCAGTTGAGCCGTTCTGTAACGCGCGATCCGGCGCTGCACGATCCGTCGCGCATCCCGCAGTGGACCATTTATCTCGAAACGCTGATCCATGATTTCGACACCCTGCTGCATTTCAATCATGGGGCGAAGCCGGTGGAAGTGTATGCCATCGCCGATGCGCTGGTGCGGCCGGACTTCAAAGATAAAGGCTTACTGGATACTTCGGTGGTGACCATTCGCTTTGATAACGGAGCGATTGCCATCGCAGAGGCCAACTTCCAGGCAGTGTACGGCTACGACGTGCGCGGCGAAGTGTTTGGCAGTAAGGGGATGTTACAGGCGGGCCATATCACCTCTTCTAACTGTGTGCGCTACAGCGCCAGCGGCATCAGCATGGAGACCTCGCGCATGGATTCGGATCTGCTGCGCGAAGCCTATGTGGCGGAGATGATCGAATTTGCCCGCTGTATCCGCACTGGTGAAACACCGCGTGCCACCGGCGAAGACGCGCGCAATGCGCTGGAGATTGCGCTGGCCTGTATTGAATCGGTCACCCACAACCTGCCTGTCAAAGTAGGAGCGCGCTAATGGCTGCTTATCAACTCTCGGTTTGTGCCGAAATGGTGTTCCTCGATCTGCCATTTGTTGAGCGTGTGAAACGCATTCACGCGCTGGGGTTTGGCGTTGAAATCTGGGGATGGGCCAATAAAGACATTGATGCGCTGGTCGCAACCGGTGCGCGATTCACCTCCATGACCGGCTACCTCACTGGCAATCTCACCGATGATGACGAGATCCAGCAGCTCTTGCAGAGTGCCGAAGCCTCGCTGGCGGTGGCTGAACGGCTTAACTGCCCTGGATTAAATTTGCACGGCACCGGGCTGGATGACAAAGGCTTGCCGGTTAAACCCGTGGAAGTGGTGACCGGTGCGATGTGGCTGAAAGCGGTCGATACCTTGCGCAAAGTGGCGCAACTGGGCGAGCGCGCCGGGCGCGTGTTCACCCTCGAAAACCTCAACCTGCCGGTCGATCATCCTGGAACCCCGTTTGCGCTGGCTGCCGATACCCTGGCGCTGGTGGAAGCGGTCAACAGCCCGGCGCTAAAGATGAATCTCGACCTTTACCATGCGCAGATTGGCGAGGGCAATTTGATTGAGCTGATTCGCCGCAGCGGTTCCGCCATTGGCGAAGTTCAGGTGGCGGACGTCCCGGGTCGCCAGCAGCCGGGCACCGGCGAGATCAACTATCGCGCCATCGCGCGTGCACTGCAGGAAGTGGGTTACAGCGGTACGGTGGCGATGGAGGGCTGGGCCAGCGGTGACAGCACCGCCGCGCTAGAGCAGTTCCGCGATCACTTCACGATTTAAGCGTTTTACCGCCGGGTATTTGCCTGTTGCCCGGCGTCATAACAATAAAACCTCAACCTACAGGAATCACCTCATGAACATCCGAAACATCGTGCTTTGTCTGTGCTCGCTGCTGCTGAGTTTGAGCGTCAGTGCGAAAACCTTCACCGTCGGCGTTGCGCTGGCCAACTTCGACCTTAACTTTGTCTCGATTCTGCGTACGCAGATGCAGGCAGAACTAAAAGCCAATCAGCTCAACGGCCAGTTCGTGGATGCCAAAGGAGATGTGGCACTGCAAGTACAGCAGGTTGATGATTTTATTAACCAGGGCGTGGACGCCATCATCCTTAATCCCGTCGATACGCAGGGCGTGTTGCCGATGATCACCGCCGCGAAAAACGCCAATATCCCGCTGATTTTCGTCAATCGTAAGCCAGAAGTGAAACTGCCGGGCGACATGGCTTATGTGGGTTCTGACTCTGCATTGGGCGGCGAAATGCAGATGGAAGCGTTAGCGAAGAAGATGAATTACAAAGGCAATGTGGCGATTCTGATGGGCGCACTGTCCAATGAAGAGGCGCGCGAGCGCACCCGTGCGGTCGAAGCGGTGATCGCCAAATATAAAGACATGAAAGTGATTGAGAAGCAGACCGCCAGGTGGCAGCGCAATGAAGCCGTGGATGTGGTATCGAGTTGGTTGCTGAACCAGCGTCCGATCGATGCGATTGCCGCTAACAATGATGAAATGGCGATTGGTGCCATCATGGCGCTCAGTCAGGCGAAAAATGAAAAGATTCTGGTCGCGGGAATCGATGGCACGCCTGATGGACAGCAGTTTGTGAAGAACGGCAAGATGACACTGACCATTTTCCAGGACGCTAAAGGTCAGGCAACCGGTGCAGTACAGGTGACGAAGGCACTGCTGGATAAACAGAAAGTGCAGGAGTACAACTGGGTGCCGTATCAGACCATCACTCCGGAAAACTACGCGCAGTTTGCTGCAAAGTAATTCGACGTCAGCGACAGGCGCCCTCGGTGGCGCCTGTTCTGCGTGGACCACGCATCACTCTCACATGAACCTGCTCACATCCTTCTCTTTCAATTATTCACGGTCCTAAACTTTCCCATTAACGCGCCGATAATTTCACCACTCAGTCTGAGCATTTTGCCCTGACGTTTGGGCATCTTAATCAACCTCTGGTATGGAAAATTGCCATGATCGCAACGCCCTTGTCAGGCCCGGATGCCGCGCCGGTGGAGATGGTTTCGCTGCGACGTATTGCACAGCGCGCAGATAGCCTTGCGGTGATCCTCAACTGGGGATTGTGGCCGATTGTGCTCGGCGTTGGGTGGATGAATGACAGTTTAACCGTAGCGCTGATTGCTGGCCTTGCGTTGGCACTGCTGTCGACCTTCTTTGGCACCGTCCTGCGCGGCACGCTGACTTCAAGGTTGGTGCTCTCAGCCCTGTTGATCGGCTGGGCAGGTTTACTGATTCAACTCGGCGGTGGTGAAACCGAATATCACTTCTCGGTATTTGTGTTGATGTCGGTGCTGCTGGCGTGGCGCGACATCCGTCCACTGATCATGGGCGCGGCGGCAGCGGCTACGCATCACATTCTGTTTAATTATCTGCAGGAAAACGATCTTTTCGGCGTGGTGGTGTTCCATCATCCGGGCTGGGACATGGTGGTGTTTCATGCCCTGTTTGTGGTGGCGCAGACCGCCATCTTGCTGGTGATTGCGCGTCAGATGGCCGCCGATGCACGTTCGGCAAGCGAAGTGGCAGAGCTGGCATCACAGATCAACCGGCAGGCCGGATATCTGACGCTGAATGCGGATAGCCAGCAGAGTGAAAGCCCGTTCGCCCGCACCTTCAGTACCACGTTGGGCACCATGCATGGCACGCTTCATCAGGTGAGTCTCGGCGTGAGCGCCTTGTTGACGGAGTCTGAAAGTATATTGCAACGCAACGCTGAACTGTCGACCCGCACCGATGAACAGGCGCAGGCACTGGAAGTCGCGGCCAGTGCGATGACGGAAATCAGCATTGCTGCCAGCTTAACGCGTGACAAAGCACAGAGTGCAAGCGAACTCGCGCGGGATGCACGTGCGGTGGCCACGCACGGAGAGGAAAATATCCAGTCGGCGATGAGCTCAATGGCGAAAATCAGCGAAGAGTCACAGCGGGTGAAAGTGATTTTAGCATTGATCGACGGCATCGCTTTCCAGACCAATATTCTTTCTCTGAATGCTTCGGTAGAAGCGGCGCGCGCCGGCAGTCAGGGGCGTGGTTTTGCCGTGGTGGCAAACGAAGTGCGCAATCTGGCGATGCGCAGCGAGAATGCTGCCCGCGAAATTCGCCAACTGATGGATGCCAGCAGCCTGAGCACCGAACATGGCACCGTGCAGATTGAACATGCTGCACAGACCATGCGTGATATTCACAGCAGCATCAGCGGATTGTCACAACTGGTCACCGAGTTGTCTGAGATGAGTGAACAGCAGAATTTGAGCATCGAGCAGATTCAGCAGAGCATCAACAGCATCGATCACAGCGTGCATCACAACGTTCAGCACGTGGCGGAAACCTTGCAGGTGGCGCATCAGCAGCAACAGCAGGCGAATCGGTTGCAGCAGGCGATTGCGCTATTCAGACTGGATTGATCGGCGAGACGAGCAAATCTCGACCTCTCTGGCTGGCAGGGCGCACCGATTGAAGTGCGCCCCTGTTGGCAGATTAAGCCACACCCTTGACCAGTAACACGCGATAGTTCGCGCCTTTGACCCGATGGGCTTTCGCTTCCTGATACGCCGGGCTGTGATACCAGGCTTTTGCTGCATCAATATCCGCAAATTCCAGCACCACTACGCCTTCCGCCTCACGGCCTTCCAGCACTTCAAGATCGCCATAAAATGCCAGCGGCGTGATCTGATGATCGCCGCGTGCCTCACCGGCTTTCTGCGCGTATGTCGCCAGCTCATCTTTATCCAGCGTTTCGTCTTTAATCATCACCACATAAGCGGCCATTACTGCTCTCCTCGCGCCTGACGTTTGTCTTCGGTGTTGGTATCGAAATCAGAGGCATCGTGGCGTTCCAGCAGTTGATCCTGTGGTTCGGCACCAAATGCCTTATTCACTTTGCGACCCCGAATCACCGCTGGACGCTCAGCGATCTCTTTAGCCCAGCGCACCACGTTTTTGTACGACTGCACATCAAGGAACTCGCCGCCGCCATAGATGTTGTTCAGCACCAGGTTGCCGTACCACGGCCAGGTGGCGATATCGGCGATGGTGTATTCCTCACCGGCGAGGAAACGGTTATTGGCGAGCTGACGATCCAGCACATCCAGCTGACGCTTGGCTTCCAGCGTGAAGCGGTTGACGGCGTACTCGATTTTCTCAGGCGCGTAGAAATAGAAGTGGCCGTAGCCGCCGCCAAGATAAGGTGCAGAGCCCTGCAGCCAGAACAACCAGTTCAGGGTTTCGGTACGGCCCGCGATATCCGCCGGGATGAAGTGACCAAATTTCTCGGCCAGATACAGCAGGATGTTGCCTGATTCGAACACGCGCAGCGGTGGCGTCACTGAGTGGTCACTCAGCGCCGGAATTTTGGAGTTCGGGTTCACGTCAACGAAACCGCTGGAGAACTGATCGCCATCACCGATGCGAATCAGCCAGGCATCGTATTCGGCTTCTTTAGCCCCGACGGCCAGCAACTCTTCCAGCAGGATGGTGACCTTCTGGCCGTTTGGCGTCCCCAGTGAATAGAGCTGCAGCGGATGTTTGCCCACCGGCAGGGTCTTCTCATGCGTCGGCCCGGCGAACGGACGGTTGGTTTTTGCGCCGTTACCTTTGGCTTCCGGGTCCCAGGTCCAGACTTTCGCGGGCTGATACTGATTTTCCGACATAATGATTTCGCCTTGTTGTGATTGCGTTTTTTGCTGCTACTGAGTGTAGCAGCGACAGATGAAGGCGATTTAACCGCGCTGGCGGTGAGATGCAAAGTGTGATTATGCGAAGTTCTCTTGCGTAAACAGCATAAAGTCCACTTTGCCGGACTGGTAGGTGTCAGGCTGTTCACCCTCTTCGAGATGTTTTAGCAACAATGTCAACGCCAGCTGAGCATGGCGCAGGGTGTTTTGATCGAGTGTTAGCGTCAGCACGCGCTTCTCAAAAAGCTGGCGCGTGGTGGCATAAAGTTCATGCGTCACGTACACCACTTTGCCGCCGAGTCGATGGCGCGCCAGCGCTTCGTGAATCTGCGTATTGCCGAGGCCGGTGTTGTAGAGCCCGACGATATTTTGCGATCCGGCCAGGGTTTTCTCCAGCAGGCGGCTAATGCGATCGCGTTCATCCTGCCCAGCCAGAATTTCCCGTAACCTGAGCTGTGGAAACCGTTCTGCCAGCACGGTTTGAAAACCTTCAATACGCTGACGATGTGCCGAATAATCCGCGCGGCCACTCACCAGCACCACATCGCCCGGTGCATTGATCATGCTGCCGAGCATCAATCCAGCGGTGCGCCCGGCTTTATATTGATCGATACCGACATGACACAGGCGTGCCGCATTGGGCAGATCTGTGACCATGGTGATCACCGGTACGCCGCGTGCCTGACACGCCGCTAAGGCATCATAAATCAGCGGATTTTCATGGGCGAAAACGATCAGCGCATCCATTTTCTTACTGCTGGCCGCAATGTGTGCCGCCAGCTTCTCGGGGGCGTTTTCCGGGATCAGCGTGCGATGCAGGCGCAGGCGACGATAGCCCAGTTCATCAGCTAGTCGGGCAAAGTCCTGTGCCAGTTGCTGAAAGAAGAACGAGCCGTTGCCGCTGAGCAGCACTTCGATCTGCCAGCTATGGCGATGCTCCTCTGGCAAAATACGCTTTAAACCCGCATCCCGCGCCGCCTGCAGAATTTTTTTTGTCATCGCCGGAGACACACCACCGCGATCGTTGAGTACCCGATCAACCGTGGCCACGCCCACGCCTACTTGCTTCGCCAGCTCCGCCAGCGTCAGTGCTTTCATCTGAGGTAATTCCATCAAAAACCGCGTACAGCTAGCCTGCCAGAAAGCGCTATTTTGACAACATCGGCTATTCCGAAGTGTGAACAAAAGGAGCGTTAAAATGCGGACTCCGCAACGTTTTGCCTTGATTGGCAGTGGATTTATCGGCCAGGTGCACGCTGCCAACCTGGCAGCGCATCCCGGCGTTGAGCTGGCGCTGGTGTGTGATATCGATGCGTCGCGTGCCGAAGCGGTGGCACAGCGCTATGGCGCAAAAGCGGCCAGCGTGCAGCAGGCGCTGAGCAGTGATGGGATCGACGCGGTGCTGATCGCCAGCGCTACGCCAACCCATGCCGAACTGCTGGAGCAGGCGGTGCTGGCGGGCAAAGCGGTGTACTGCGAGAAACCGATCGACCTGTCGTTGCAGCGCGCGCGGGAAGTCGTGGAAAAAATCTCTCCGGTGCAGGTTCCTGTTACCGTCGGCTTTAACCGTCGTTTTGACCACAGCCATCAGCAACTTAAATCCCAGCTCAAACAGGGTCTGATTGGCCGCACTGAGCTGATTCAGATGGTGTGCCGCGCGTCAGAATTACCGCCGATCAGTTATCTGCAAGCTTCTGGCGGCCAAATGCGCGATCAGGCGATCCACTTTTTTGATCTGTTGCGCTGGCTGACAGAAGATGAAGTCAGCACCGTTGGCGCACTCGGTGCCGCACTGGCGATGCCGGAGATCCGTGATTTTGATGTCGATACTTCGGTGCTGATCATGCGCATGCAGCAGGGCGCGCTGGCGCAATTGGATAACACGCGCCGCACGGCTTACGGCTACGACGAACGCATCAGCGTGATGGGCAGTGAAGGGATGCTGGCTTCAGAGAGCCAGTCAGCGCGGGGTGCCACACTTTATCAGGGCAAAGGCATCACTCAGCCCGGCTTGTATGCAGACTGGTTTAGTCGGGTGAAAGAGACCTACTACACCCATCTGGATGCTTTTGTACGCCACATCGGCGGAGAGAAAATCGAAGGGCTGCCGGGATTGATCGACGGTCTGCGCGCGCAGGCGATTGCCGAGGCGGCACAGTTATCGCTGACGCGAGGTGAATTTACAGAAGTGGAGAGGGTGGCAATCTAATCCAACGCACTCTCGTAGGCGGGAGTGCTTGTTGGTGGAAAGAATCTTCCATTCAGCCCATGTGTTGAGCACTGGCACGATGTATTCCCCCTCTCACGATGAGAGAGGGGGGGAAAGAGTCGTGGGCCGGGTCTATTTCAGCAGCTCACGCTCAATTAATTCACGTGTTTCCACCGCTTGATATTTCATCTTCTCAGGATAGCCAAACAACGCCGCCGAGATAATCGACTCCCCCCCGACTTTATAGGTGCGGTTGGCGAAATCCATCTCGCGCAGCGCTTCAAACAGCGCATCGAAGTTCACTTCCCCTTCACCCACCGCCACGTGCTGGTGGATGGTGGCGTCGACACCCGGTGGGTTGACGATATAGCGGCAGTGCTTGGTGTGGTTCATGGTATCGGCAATCAACATATGCGACAGATCGTCGCCCGCGTAGTGCAGCATGTTTTTCACATCGCCCACGCCTTTGTCGTAGTAGAAGGTGTGCGGTGCGCTATAGATGTATTTGACGTTATCGCTGCGGAACGATTTCACGATATCTGCCGTTTCGTTGCTTTGTTCGCAGAAATCCCACGGATGTGCCTGAATTTCGACGCGGATACCTTCACGTTCGATAATCGGCAGTAACTCATCCATCGAGCGATAGAACATCTCTTCACAAATCTCCGGCTCGTTCGGATTGCCTGAGAGTTCGGTATTGATCACCTGCACCCCCATCTCGACGGCGATCTCGATCATGCGTTTCCAGTTCTTCACCGCCGCCTGACGACGCAACTCGTCCGGGCCTGACCAGCGATAAACCGTGATAAACGATGAGATTTCCACGCCAGTGGCATTCAGCGCATTTTTGTATTCGCGCATGATTTCCCGGCTGGCTTTCGGGTGTTTATAAAACGGATTGATCTGTGGATGGGGCGATTGTTCGATGTACTTGTAACCCCATTCGGCCACCTGATGCACCATGCGCGTGATGCCCATTTCTCTGATGACATCCACATCAAAAGCGATTTTCATGTTGTTCTCCTGATCGTTAAGCGGTGCGCTCTTCATTAAACACCACACCGATCTGCTTCCTGACTTCATCCATGGCGTGCAGCGTGGCCAGTGAGGTGGCCAGCGGACGGACAGGCGAATCAAGCAGCCCCTGATGGATACACCAGGCGGTATGTTCGATTTCATGACAGAGCTGAATATAGCGATTAGTCGGTTCTTCCCAGCGCAGCGTATGGCGGCCATCGCTGGAGGTGAGACGGAAATTGCCCGGCGCATAGAACTGGCCGTCGAGATAAAGCGTGGCATCACGACCGGCGATCACGGCGGTGCCCGGTGTGTTGCTGAACAGCGTGGTGTTGAGCACTGAGTGCATGCCGTTGCCGTGGGTCAGCAGCATTGATGTTTGCCCATTCACACCGCCAGGTGCAGGCTGGCCTTGCGCCACAATGCTGTCGGGTGCGCCGCCGACCAGCACGCTGAAGCCGATCAAATAGCTGCCGAGATCCAGCATCGGCCCGCCCGCCAGATCGAGATTGAAAATGCGGTGATCCTGGGTGAAATATTCACCATGATCGGCGATCAATGTATGAACATCTCCTAATGCGCCATCGGCCAGTAATTGACGGATCACATCGTATTTCGGCGCAAAATCACACCACATCGCTTCCACGCACAAGCGTTGTTGTTTGTGCGCTTCCTGCTGCAACTGCAACGCCTGCTGTGCATTGAGCGCCAGCGGCTTCTCAATCAACACATGTTTGCCCGCTTGCAGCGTGCGTAGCCCATCAGGGAAGTGATGATTGTGCGGTGTGGCGATATACACCACATCAATGTCCTGGCGGCTCAGCAGTGCGTCAAGGCCTTCAACGGCGTGCGGGATATCCCATTTGCTGGCAAAAGCTTGTGCTTTCTCCAGACTGCGTGACGATACGGCCACCAGCTGTTGCTGAGTATGATGACGCAACGCATTGGCAAAGTGGTCGGCGATCCAGCCGGGTCCAACAATGCCCCAGCGCAGCGCGGGGATCTGGTTTTTAAGGGGACGGCGAGGTGCAGGTAGGGTCTGAGGGAACATATCATCTCCGTTATTATTGAGTCGTTCATGTGCCGGGAGCCGATAAGGCAGATCGCTTTCACTATAGAAAGGCGCGACCGCCGCCTCTATGGATTTACTGATGCAAATCCATCAGCCCTCACCTCTGTCCTCGAACAGGAAAATATCAAACATTTATTCCGGTAGGTAATTTAATGAAATGGATCATTTCATTTTTGCGATAACGATCAAATTACTGAGAGATTCTCTATCAAATATTGAGATTTGATGACGATTTACTCCGCAATGTCTTCGCACTCCCGGTCCATTTCGGGCATTATTTTGATAACTTACTATCAAACTGGAATCTGTTGATGAGCAAAATCACCATGAACGCTATCGCCAATGCGGCTGGCGTTGGCGTCGCCACGGTGGATCGGGTACTGAATCGGCGGGCTCCGGTTCGAGCGGCCACCGAGCAGAAGGTGTTGGAAGCTGCCAACCGACTGGGTTATCGCATGGCGCCGGTTGTGCCTTTCAGCGCTGAGTCGCAGTCCGCGCACGTAACGCTGCGCATGGGGTTTGTACTGCTATCAAAATCGTATTCGTTCTATCACTCGCTGACAGATGCCCTCAGGCAACAGACGCAACCGTTGCATCCTGCGGGCAGTGAGCCACGGTTTTACTGGCATGACATTGATGATGTGGCAGCTGTGGTGGCCTCGCTGCATAAGCTGGCGCAAGAGGTGGATGTGATTGGCTTAGTCGCGCTGGATCACCCACTGATCCGCCACGCCATCGAACAGATTTCACGCCAGGGCGTGCGGGTTTACGCCCTGTTCTCCAACTTCTCGCCCTGCGGACATGCGGGCTATTTCGGGTTGGATAATCAGAAAGCCGGACGCACTGCCGGTTGGATGGCCTCGCATTTGCTGCATCAGCCGGGATCGATGGGCGTGCTGGTGGGCGACCATCGTTTTACCTGTCAGGAGAGCTGCGAAATCAGCTTCCGCTCCTATCTGCGCGAGCAGGACAGCACCCGACGCGTATTAGAGCCGCTGAAAACCCATGAGTCGATTGATGGCGGCTATCACGCCACGCGTCAGTTGCTGGAAGAGCATGCCGATCTCGCCTTAATCTACGCGCCCTGTGGCGGTATTGAAGGCGTGATTCATGCGTTACGCCAGCAGCCGCAGCGCAAGGTGGCGTTAATCTGTCACGGCCCGGTGAAAGAGGGCGAACTGGCACTGATTGACGGCACAATCACCGTGATGATTCGCCATGAAATTGAGGAAATGGTGCGGCAATTTGTCCGCACGACTCAACAAACTGTCGAATCAGGGGAGCATTTCTCTCAGGTCACGCTGCCGTTTGAGATCATCACGCGTGAGAATCTTTAGCCTCTAAGCACCGAAATCTGGCGACGCGATGAGAAGCGTCAGCCTGATTCGCTCTCAGGCTGGCTGACCGGGAATGCGTTGGCAGTACTTGAGTGGTTGGCCTGAAAGTGGCGCCAGCTATGAATTTGATAAATTATCTATCATTTTAATGATGAAATATAACATGATCGCTATCAAAAAATGAATGTTTCATGATTGCTGTGGGTGAAATTTTTATTTGATACTTGCGCTATCCAACACCGCAAGGAACGATCATGACGATTCACATTGCTAATGCGCCCTGCAGCTGGGGTGTCGACGATCCTAAAAACCCTTTCCTGCCACCCTGGCAGAAAGTCCTGTCGGAAGCCGCTCAGGCCGGATACAAAAGCATTGAGCTGGGTCCGTGGACCTATCTGCCGACCGATGCCGCTGAACTGCGTCACCAGCTGGAAGCCCATCAGCTTTCGCTGGTGGCGGGCACGATCTTTGACGATCTGGTCAGCGAAGCCAATTTTCCGGCGATGGTTGAACTGACACACAACATCTGTCGCAACCTGTCGCAGGTTCCTACTGCCGAAAAAACCCACGCGGATAATCTGCCCGCACCTTACCTGGTGATTATCGATTTCGGTAACCCTGAGCGTGCCAGATTTGCCGGGCAGTCTGATAAAGCGCCGCGACTCTCCAGCGAAGAGTGGCAGCGCATGATGCAGCACATCACCACCCTGAGCCAGATTGCCTGGGATGAGTATGGCGTGCGCGCGGTGATCCATCCGCATGCGGGCGGCTGCATTGAGTTCGCCGACGAGCTGGAGCAACTGGTGCAGGACATTCCACACGAGGTAGCCGGTTTGTGTCTCGACACCGGGCATCTCTACTACTCCGGTATGGATCCGATCCCTTATCTGAGCCGTTACTGGGATCGCATCGATTACCTGCATTTTAAAGATGTGAATGACGCAGTCTGGCGCGATGTGATTGCGCGTGGCGTGGACTTCTTTGCCGCCTGCGCCGAAGGGGTGATGTGCCCGATTGGCAAAGGCGCGATTGATTATCCGGCAGTGCGCGCGTTTCTCGCTGAGCGCAACTATCAGGGCTGGATCACCATCGAGCAGGAGCGCGATCCGCGCAACGCCGACACTAGCCTGCGCGACGTCACTGCCAGCCTTCACTACCTGCAATCGGTCGGATTCTGAGGAGATCATCATGATTAACGGCATTAAAGCTCTGGAACGTTCACTGCGCTGGGGCATGGTGGGCGGCGGCGGTACCAGTCAGATTGGCTACATCCATCGTTCATCGGCACTGCGTGATGGCAACTTTGTGTTGCAGGCGGGCGCATTTGATCTTAACGCCGAACGCGGTCGTGCGTTTGGCGTATCACTGGGCGTCGACGCGGATCGCTGCTATCCGGATTACGAAACGATGTTTGCGGCGGAAGCGGCGCGTGCAGACGGCATCGAAGCCGTTTCGATTGCCACGCCGAACAATACCCACTTCACCATTTGCCGTGCGGCACTCAATGCCGGTCTGCATGTGGTGTGTGAGAAGCCGCTGTGCTTCACCACCGAAGAAGCGGACGAGCTGGAAAAACTCTGCGCCGAGAAGAAAAAGATCATCGGCGTCACCTACGGTTATGCCGGACATCAGCTGATCCATCAGGCGCGCGAGATGATCGCAGAAGGGCTGCTGGGTGAAATCCGCATTATCAACATGCAGTTCGCGCACGGTTTCCATAACGAAGCGGTCGAACTGCAAAACGAAAGCACCAGGTGGCGCGTCGATCCACGCTTTGTTGGCCCCAGCTATGTGCTGGGCGATCTGGCGACGCACCCGCTGTTTATCGCCGAAACCATGGTGCCGAAACTGCAGGTGAAACGTCTGTTGTGTAGCCGCCAGAGCTTCGTGAAAACCCGTGCGCCGCTGGAAGATAACGCCTTTGTGATGATGGAGTACGACAACGGCGCCGTTGGCACCATGTGGGCCTCGGCGGTGAACTGTGGCTCGATGCACGGCCAGAAAGTGCGGGTGATTGGTGAGAAGGCCAGTCTGGAGTGGTGGGATGAGCAACCAAACCAATTGCGCTATGAAGTGCAGGGCGAGCCGCTGCAGATTCTGGAGCGTGGTATGGGCTATCTGCACAAAAGTGCGCTGGCTGACGACCGTATCGGCGGCGGCCATCCGGAAGGGTTGTTTGAAGCCTGGTCGAATCTCTATCGCCGTTTTGCGCTGGCGATGGATGCCACCGATCGTGGAGATGAGGCGTTTCTGGCTGACTTCTGGTATCCGGATGTGCATGCCGGATTGATGGGCGTGCGTTGGGTAGAGCAGTGCGTGAAGTCAGCGGATGCCGGTGCGGTGTGGGTGGATTGCTGATTGAGATGAAGTCAACAAACCGGTCGGCGGCTCTGCCGACCGGGATGCATCAATGCGAACGCAAATCGCTCAGGAAGCGCTGCGCACGTGGGTGCTGCGGTTGGGTGAAGAACTTCTCTGGTGTCGATTTTTCCAGAATTTGCCCCTGATCCATAAACCAGATGGTGTCCGCCACTTCACGCGCGAAATTCATCTCGTGCGTCACGCACATCATCGTCATCCCTTCCTGCGCCAGGCTGCGCATCACCGATAACACTTCACCGACCATTTCAGGATCGAGTGCCGAGGTCGGTTCATCAAACAGCATCACCGGCGGCTTCATTGCCAGCGCACGTGCAATCGCCACGCGCTGCTGCTGGCCGCCAGACAACTGCGCCGGATAGGCGTCTGCTTTGTGTGATAAGCCAACGCGCTCCAGCAACTCACCCGCTTGTTTACGCGCTTCGGCACGCTTCACGCCCAATACTTTCATGGGTGACATCATGATGTTCTCTGCCACCGAGACGTGGGGGAACAGGTTGAAGCTCTGAAACACAAATCCAATGCGAGTGCGTAGATGGTTGAGGCGTGTACTGCTGCCGTGAATGTCGGTGCCATCAAACACGATCTGGCCATTATCAATCGGTTCCAGGCGATTAACGGTGCGGATCAAGGTGGATTTCCCCGACCCGGAAGGACCGCACACCACCACCACTTCACCGGTATTGATTTCGGCACTCAGGTCGGTCAGCGCCTGATACGCGCCGTACCATTTGTTGACCTGGTTAAACATGATCATTGGGCTCATAGTGGTTCCTTATTGCGAAGAGGTTTTAGTCAGCATCACCGCGGGCGCTACGCTGGGATTCGCCTGCGGCGGTTGGCGACGTTTCTGCGCAATATGCGCTTCAAGTTTGTTAGCCAGCCAGGTGAGGCTGAAGCAGATGATGTAGTAGCTCAGCGCCACGATGGCGAACACCTGGAACGGTTTGGTCAGCAGTTGATTGCTGACCTGATTAGCGGCAAAGGTCAGCTCCGGCACGTTAATCACGTAGCCGAGCGTGGAGTCTTTGATGATCGAAACCAGCTGGCTCACCAGGCTCGGCAAAGTGTTAAACAGCGCCTGCGGCAGAATCACTAAACGCAGGGTTTTCAGGTGGCTCATACCCAGCGCGCGTGACGCTTCATACTGGCCGTGCGGCAGTGCCTGAATGCCGCCACGCACGATCTCAGCGATGTAGGCGCTTTCGTAAATCACCAGCGTACACAGCATGGTGGCGAAGCCGCTGATGTTGTGGCCAATCAGCAACGGGACACAGAAGTAGGTCCAGAACACCACCATCATCAGCGGAATGCCGCGCAGCAGATACACCCAACAGGTGGCGGGCCAGCTCAGCCAGCGCCACGGCGACAGACGCGCCAGGCCGAGCAACACACCGATGGGGAAGGCCAGCAATACTGCCAGCACGGAGATCAAAAGCGTACAGAGTACGCCGCCCAGCGGACCGTTAGGATACTGGCCCATTAACAGCAGCATGCCGTTGTCATGCAAAATGGTGAAGATCTCAAACATCGCCATTACCTCGCGTAAACGCGCTGGAAGCGGCGGGCCAGCAGCGCGCCCAAGCCCATCAGCAGCAGGGAGAAGAACAGGTAACCCACGGTTGCCACTAAGTAGGATTCGAAGGTACGGAAGGTTTGGTTCTCGATATCACGCGTTACATAGGTGAGGTCTGCCACGCCAATCACCATCGCCAGACTGGTGTTTTTAAACAGCAGCACGGTGTGATTGACCACGGATGGCAGCGCATTGCGCACACCCTGCGGCAAAATCACTGAGTGCATGGCGCGGACATAGCTCATGCCAAGCGCGCGGGCGGCCTCATTCTGTCCGTCTGGAATGGCCCGCAGGCCGCTACGGATATCTTCAGAGAAGTAAGCGGCCTGGCACAGCCCGAGCGCGATAAGAGAAAATAAAAACTCGGCGTTGTAGTCAACGATCATCATCTGCAGCGATTCTGGCAGCAGGGTGGGGATCGCGAAGTACCACATCATCAACTGAATCAGCGTGGGCACGTTGCGGTGATAGGAGACATACGCCTTAACCAGCCCAACGGCAAGACGATTCTCCGTCAGGCGGACCACCACCAATAGCAGGGCGAGAACCATCGCCAGCAGCCAGGCACCCAACGCCAGTTCAAGGGTGACCACCGTTCCGTCAACGATCATCTGGCCGTAATGGCCGGTTATCACACTGCTGAAATCAAGTGCCATACAGTTACCTCATTGTACGGTTTTACGCGGTGCGGTCGCCCGGTCGCATAGTGGAAAGACCGCCCGGCACCTGCAGCGTCGGGGTAATTTCGATGTTGCCGATGTTGACGGCGACTGGCGCAGACAGCGCAAAGGCCACGCAGTCGGCAATATCTTTGGCCTGCGGCAGTTCGAACCCATCGATAAAGCGGCGACGCGCCTCATCGTGATCGCCTGAAACGTTGCCGAAAATATCAGTGGCGACGCGGCCTGGGCAGATTTCGGTGATGCGCACACGTTTGCCATAGCAGTCCACGCGCAGCTGGCGTGACAGGGCATGCACCCCGGCTTTGGTGGCGTGATACACCGAGTTGCCGTTGAAGTTGTAGATGGCGGCAATCGAGGTGATGTTGAATACGTGGCCACGGTCACGCGCCATCATGCCCGGTACCAGCAAGCGGCACAGGTGCAGCACTGCACGCAGATTGACATCGACCTGGGTTTCTACCACGTTTTCGTCGGCATCAAGAATCGAACCAGGATGAGAGAGACCTGCATTGTTGACCAGGATATCGATTTCCAGGTCTTTGCACAGCGCGGTCAGCGCATTGACGTCACTGACATCCACGGCATGCGGGATGCAGCCAGTGCGATCGGCCAGCGCGGCCAGTTGCTCTTTACGACGTGCCACCGCGTGCACGGTGATCCCCTCTTTGCACAGGCGCTCAACAATCGCTTCGCCCATGCCCGCCGATGCGCCGGTCACCAGCGCGGTTTTGTAATCTGAGAATGGCATTTGTGTTTCCTCGTCTCGCCAGGTGTGTGTCCGGCGTAATGGGTCTTTTTTGACTTTATGCAGTTATGCCGCAAGGGCATAAGACATAAAAACTGTGAGGCGATAAGAGCCCCTTATAACCGGATTAATGATTAATTATCCGATTGAATAATAAGAATTTCTTCATCGTATTCAACCGCAGATCGCGTTGCAGAGGGGAATGGCTGCACCCGCCCTTTGCAGGGGCTGAGCACCGGCACGTACAGGGGGCCGACCTGCACCATCGCCAGCAGATCCCGAGGTTCTACCTGCTGTCCAGACTGGACAAAATCTTGCTGGCTGTGTGGGTGGCGACGCAGCAGCGTGCCGGGCAGGGGCGCGCCAATGCGATGCGTCACGGGCGGGCACGCTTGCGTCGGGATCGCCGTTGGGGATGAGAAGGAGGGCGGGTCAAACGTCAGACGCACCGACCACTGTTTGCCCTCTAACGCCAGGCTGTTAAGGCCGGATCGTTGCATCTTGCGCGCCAACGCACGCAGCGTCGGCAGCGGTATCGCAGTTTTTTCCATGGGGTTCCCGTCAAAGCGAAACACGCCCGCCGAAGCGGGCAACAGACCGAATCAATCTAGCGCGTTCGTCAGACGGGTTGTAAGAGGGTTTCGCTTTGCGGTGATAAGCGGGTCTTATCCCACCAGAGTCAGTGGATGATTCTCCACGTTGCGGCGCGACATCAGCGACAGCAAGATGGATTTCACCGCTTCTGCAGGCTGGGACAGCGGCAGATGATCCGACATGCAGAATGACAGCGAAGCCTGCACATCCGGCTCGATGATCTTCGCCATCCAGGTATCCCCGTTTTTCAGCATCGCGCGTGCGGCGGATTCCGGCATGATGGTGGTGCCCAGACCGGCACTCAACGCCGCATTTAGGGTGGTTTGCGACTCAATTTCGCACTTCACACGGTACTGCAGGTTGTTCTGCACGAAGGCGTCATCCAGCACTTTGCGCATGATGTTGTAGATACGTGGCAGGAACAGATCATATTGCGCGACCTGTGACAGCGGGATCTCTTTCACCGGTTTTGCCAGGCTGAACGGGCAAACGAAGCACAGATCTTCTTTCATCAGCGGCATGAAGCGCAGGCCATGGATGGTGCGATGATCGTAAATCACCGCCATATCCATACGCCCGTTCATGATCAGCTCGCTCAGGGTGGTGCCGAAGTTTTCGTTAAAATAGAGCACGATGCCAGGATGCTGCTGCTGCACTTCCATCATCAGCGGTAGCGCCAGGTTTTGCGCCGCTGTACCCGGTGCCAGCCCGACGGAAACACTGCCACTCAGCGCAGCGCCGACCAGATCAATCGCACTTTGCGCCTGTTCGCACTGGCGCAAAATGGACTGTGCATGGGAATAGAGTGTTTTCCCGGCTTCAGTAGGCGTGACACCGCGTTTGGTGCGAATCAACAGCTGTTGATTGACTTCACCTTCCAGCGTAGCCAGCTGCTGGCTCAACGCGGGTTGGGCTATATGCAGGATATCGGCAGCTTGCGTCAGGCTTCCGACGTCAACAATTTTAACAAAGTACTTCAGGCGACGAAGATTCATGGACACTTCCCTCAAACAGAACGCATATCCTCATCAAGCAAAGTTGATGCCAGGATAAGCTTTCGTTATTGAACTCAGACAGGAGGGTACGGCTACCGGGCCTCCTGAGGCTGGTGCTGAGCTAGTGAGCCGCCGGCATGGCGGGTGTTGAAAAATGCAGCGCTGCACCGAATGAGTGCAGTTGACCCATCAGCATTGCCAGTGACGGGCAAGGAAAATCGTGGGTTCGGGATGTAACCTGGGAAAGAAAGTAACACTTTATTAACATTCCGTCAGGCGTGCGGGCGTGACCTGTCGCGCAATTCTGAGTCAATCTGCCGCCTTTATGGCAGAAGTGTGCAGTCGGTCCAGTCATCGCTTTGTGTTATATCACCACAACAAAGCACTATTATCCGTGGCTTCGGCCCTAATCCTATGCTCAGGGAAAACTAACATCCCCCGAACCCAGGATTGACCATGCCCGAGATAGCCGATCGTTTAAAGAATGTGACCGTTTCCGCCTCCGTTGCCATGACCCAAAAAGCGCGCGATCTCGCGGCGCAGGGCGTTGATGTGGTAGCACTTTCTACCGGCGAACCGGATTTCCCCACGCCGGAACATGCGATTGAAGCCGCCTACGCCGCTGCACGCGCGGGCGACACGCGCTATCCACCGACCGACGGTACGCCTGCGCTGCGCAAAGCTATCCAGCTGAAATTCAAACGGGATAACCAACTGGAGTATGACGTCAGCCAGATTCTGACGGCCGGTGGCGCGAAGCAGATCATCTTTAACGCCATCCTGGCGACCATCAATCCGGGCGATGAAGTGGTGATCCCGACGCCGTCATGGATCAGCTATGCCGATATCGTGAAATTTGCCGGTGGTGTGCCGGTGCCGCTGCCGTGTGCGCAGGAGAATGGCTTTAAACCGCTGCCAGCGGATCTGGATGCGGCGATCACTGACAAGACCAAATGGCTGCTGCTGAACTATCCGAGCAACCCAACCGGTTCGGTGGCCAGCAAAGCCGAGTTGCAGGCGCTGGGTGACGTGCTGCTGCGCCATCCGCAGGTGTGGATCATGACGGATGATATCTATGAGCATCTGATCTACGACGATGTACGTTTCTATACCCTGGCGCAGGTTGAACCGCGCCTGTATGACCGTGTGCTGACGGTGAACGGCGTGTCGAAAGCCTATTCCATGACAGGCTGGCGTCTGGGCTTTTGCGGCGGTCCTGCACCGCTGATTAAAGCGATGAGCAATGTGAACACCCAGAACAGCGGCGGCGTCTGTACCCTGACGCAGGCAGCAGCGGTGGCGGTGCTGGAAGGTCCACAAGATCTGTTGCAGGAGCGCGCACGCATTTACCGTGAACGCCGTGATTACGTGCTGGAGCGTCTGACCTCGATTGATGGCCTGCGCTGCCATAAGCCAGAAGGCGCATTTTATCTTTTTGTGAACATTGAAGGGTTGATCGGCAAGACCAGTGCCGGTGGACGCTTCATCAGCAACGATGCCGATTTTGTGCTGGCGCTGATTGAAGAGCAGCATGTGGTGACGGTGCAGGGTGCGGCTTATGGCATGAGCCCGTACTTCCGCTTGTCCTACGCCACCAGCATGGAGCGCTTAGAGACGGGCTGCGATCGTATTGCGGCATTCTGCGCTGGCTGCCGTTAAAAGGAAGGCGAAAAAAATGGCTGCCGATAAGGCAGCCATTTTTATTTGGGCGATTCAAAAAAACTTATTGAGCAAGCACCTCTGCCGCCGGCGCCACCTGATGGCCGCTGGTTTCGATTTCACTGCGTACGATGGTGGCGAGGGCCAGGGAGCCTGGCGTATCGCTGTGCACCAGGATCGACCGGGCACGCACGGCTATCACTTCTCCTTCGAAGGTGGTGACGGTGCCATGCTGCAGGAACTGCCGCACGCGGGCACGCAGCGCCGCTTCCTCTTTGATCACCGAACCGGCAATGCCGCGCGGCACTAAACGTCCTTGTGCATCGTAAGCGCGGTCGGCGAGGAACAGCGTTAGGGTTTTCAAGCCCGCTGCCTGTGCCGCTCGCTCAATGATGGTATCGGGTTGTGCGAACACAATCAGATCCGCATTAATACGGGCGACGAGCATCATGACCTGGTGCGCTAATGCCTCGTCGCGGTTGACGATATTGCCCATCGCAGCGTGGAAGCTAAAGTGCGACACCTTCGTGCCTTCTGCCTGAGCAATCGCTGTCAGCGCGCCGAGTTGATAAGCGACCTGCTGGCAGATCTCTTCGGCACTGAACGGCAGCTCGCGACGACCAAAGCCCTGGCGATCGGGCAAGCCAGGATGCGCACCAATGCCGACACCATTCTCTTTCGCCAGTCGCACCATTCGGGTCATGATCGCCGGATCGCCGGCATGGAATCCGCAGGCGATATTGGCCGAGGAGACCACTTTCATCAGCGCGGCGTCATCGCACAGTTGATAAACGCCGAAGCCTTCGCCCATATCGGAGTTCACATCAATCTTCATGATTTGGGTTCCTTCGGAAAATTATGCGGTTAACGCTTTACGCAGCGGTGGGCAGCTCACACGTAAGCGGCTCAGCCAGCCTGCGACCTGTTGCTCGATGGCGATGGCCTCACGCGTATCGCTCTGGATCAGCTGGATCGATTGGCCGGGTAATACCTGTCCTAAACGCCACAGATCCTGCTCAATCACCCCGGCGATCTTGGGATAACCGCCCGCCGTGTTGGCATCGCTGAGCTGAATGATCGGCTCGCCGCCAGGCGGCACCTGCACAATGCCGGGAATCAGCCCGTAAGAACGCATCTCAATGGTTTTTGACGGGAAAATCGGATCGCCCGCCAGTCGATATCCGGTGCGATTGCTTTGATTGGAGACCTGCCATGATTGCTGCCAGAAGCGACCGGCATCGGCAGCAAACAAGGGATATTCGCCGGATGGAATGGCGCGCAGCTGAATCTCACCTGCGCTGTTACGCGGGAAATGTGCACGCAGGGCGCTGTCGGGCGGCTCAATGCCAATACCGCTGCTGGGCAACGGGGATGCCTGTGTTTCACCCAGCGCCAACCGATCGCCACGCTGCAGCGGGCGGCCTTCCAGGCCACCAAAGCCACCACGAAGTGCCGTGCTGCGCGAACCCAGCACCATTGGCACATCAATGCCGCCTGCTATACAGAGATAACCGCGTGCGCCACTGCGCGGGTAACGCATTTCCAGCACCTGTCCGGCACGCACGCCGCAGCCCCACCAGGGCGGCAACGGCGCACCGTCTAAAGTGGCGCGACAATCCGCACCTGTTACCGCAATGCTGCTGTCCTGCAAAAAACGCACACGGAATGGGAACAGCTGAACTTCAATGGCTGCGGCATTTTCTTCATTGCCGAGCAGCAGATTTCCGGCGCGCAGTGCCAGCGGATCCATCACACCACTCACCGAGACGCCCATATGGCGGAAGTTCAAACGTCCCAGATCCTGAACCGTGTTCAGGGCGCCGCTCTGTTCAATTTCGATCACAGTTCAATCCTCTGCGGCAGAAAACGGATACGATCGCCCGGTGCCATCAGCGCGGGGGACTCAGCCAGAGGATCAAACACTTCCAGCTCGGCAAAACCGATGGCGTTCCAGCCGTTGGGGCCGGTCAGCGCTGAAACACCGGCCTGGGCCCCACCAATGGTAACCGTGCCTTTGAGCATACTGAGCGAGGGGACTTTCTTGCGTGGCGTGGCTAATTGCGGATCGAGCCCATGCAAGTAACCAAAGCCCGGCGCGCTGCCGAGAGCAAACACGGTATATTCGCTTTGATGGTGACGGCGCACCACTTCGCGTGCGCTGAACCCGGTGTGACGACAAACGGCATCCAGATCGGTGGCGTGCTCGCCGCCGTAATAGACCGGGATTTCAATCAGTTTGCCCTGCGGACTGATCGCCTGTGCCTGATCCCAGGCGGCATGCAGCGAAGCACGAACGGCGGCTTCGTCCTCGGGGATGTGTCGGAACAGCACCAGCAGATTGGTGACGCCGGGGATCAAGGCTTCAACCGCCTCATCCGCCTGTAGCAAACGTGCCAGTGACCAGATGCGGCGTTGAGCGGAGAGATCGAATCCGCCCGGTGCTTCCACCAGCCACGCACGGGCGCCAATGGTGGAAAGGGCGATCGCAGAGGAACAAGCCAGCGCAGATGCGCTGGCGGGCTGGATATCAGAGTGCGACATCACGGGCATGATTATTCCAGTGGTTCAAATTTCAGGCTGGAGAGCGGCTGTACGCGCTCTTCGCGCACCATTTTGTATTCGGTATTTGGCCCAATCCAGGTGTTCCAGATTTTGTCGATGGTGCCATCGTCGTCCATCGCTTTCAGGCCGCTGTTAACGCTGGCCAGCAGGGCAGGTTCATCCTTTTTCATGCCGACACCAATCGGTTCCAGCGCCATCGGCTCTTTCACCATCGCTAGATTGATGCCGTCTTTTTTCGCCTGGGCGATGGTTTTCATCCCGGTCATGGTGTTAGTGACAAAGCCCACCGATTTGTTCTGCTCCAGCGCCAGGAAGGCGGAGGCAGAATCCTGGAAGGTGACGGCTTTACCGCCTTTGATGTGGATCGATTGCTCTGACGTGGTGCCTTTGGTGGCGCTGATACGTTTGCCTTTGAAATAGTCCAGTGGTTTATCTGCCAGCGGCGCTTTCACCAGCAGCATCTCTTTCGCCACGTAGTAAGGATCGCTGAACTGGATCTGATTACCACGCGTTTTGGTGTAGGCCAGGTTAGCAATCAACACATCGGCACGGCCGGTGGCGATCACCGCGATACGCGCTTCAACAGAGGTCGGCACCAGAGTCAGTTTGACGTTCATCTGCTTGGCCAGAGCGTGACACAGGTCGATATCCATGCCAGCCAGCTGGCGCGTTTGTGGATCCGGCGAAGAGAAGGGCGGTACGTCGGAGTAAACGGCGCATTTCAATTCACCGCTCGATTTAATGTTCGCCATCATATCTGCCTGCGCCGCCGAAACAGCCAGCAACGGCAGCATTGCCAAGCCAATGGTGGTCACTCTTTTCATGGTCATGTGCATTCCCTCAATGGTGGATACTGCTTAGGAGCGCAAAATCTCGCTTTTCTGGACTATATCGGCTTTGTTTTGCGGCGAAAAAGAGGGAAAGCGTGTTATGCAATAGGGAAATGATATGACCGATGGCGATAAGTTATTTCTATTCAGGCAGAGCGAAAAAGTGTTATCCAGCGCACATTTTTCTCCCTAGTGTAAGCCGCGTTGTCCTCTCGGCAACCCCGCCGATTGCACGTGGTAGAGAGAGAAGAGTGAGAGCATGAATCCCCGATTAGGCGTGTTATTAAAGATATTCGCCGCACTCAGCGCTACGCTGATGCTGGCCTGTGTTAAAGGTCTGAACGGTGCTATCCCCACCGGCGAAGTGATTTTTTTCCGCAGCTTTATCGCGCTATTTCCCCTGTTAATCTGGCTGAGAGTGCAGGGGAACGTGCTGGAGAATCTTAAGACGCGCAATCTGTTTGGCCACTTCATTCGCGGTTTCTCCGGCACCGGCGGCATGTATTTTAACTATCTGGCGCTGGTGTACATCTCGCTGGCTGATGCCACGGCACTGAGTTATGCCGCACCGTTGTTTACCGTGATTATGGCCGCGATGCTGTTGAAGGAGCGGGTGCGCATGTCGCGCTGGGTAGCTGTCGTGGTGGGATTGTCGGGTATCCTGATTATGCTCTCCTCCAGCCTTGCGGCCAGTGGGGGTGTGCTGGCAGGTGGCGCCAGCAGTACCACGGCCAGCCTTGGTGTTGCTTTTGCATTGATTGCCGCACTCTGTACGGCCACCTCGAATGTGCAAATCCGTTTTCTCAATGGCATCGAAAAACCGGGCGCGATCGTGTTCTATTTTTCGCTGATGACGACGTTGATTGGCCTGGCAACGGCATTTTTCGGCTGGATAAAGCCCACTGGCTTGCAGTGGCTGCTGTTGGTGGGCTGTGGTTTATTTGGCGGTCTGGCACAGATTCTGGTGACACTCAGCCTGCGCTATGCTGATGCCTCGCTGCTGGCACCGTTTGATTACACTACGCTGGTGTGGTCGATGCTGATTGGCTATCTGTTCCTCAACAGCCTGCCAGGCACGACAACCCTCTTCGGTGCATCGATTGTTGCACTGGCAGGAATCTTTGCGGTATGGCGTGAAAACCGTCAGCGCAAATTGGCGATGGTGAGCAGTACACCGTGATGTGGTGCTATTGCGGGTTTTTTAGCTGCGCGCTCAGCGAAAGACAGGCCACCATGGATGATGACCTGTGCAATTCTTGGCTGTCATGCTGGCACGTTACCGATAAACATCATCGATAATTTCTACCTGCTTGTTTTGCAGTGCTTCCGCCAGCCAACCGCGTTCCAGTGAACCGGTTTTCGCCAGCTCAAAGTTATGCTCATCAACAATCAAGTAAGCTTGTGCCGCTTCGAGAATGCGCGCGGCATCCTGCCGGGGAATGACGATCACGCCGTCGGCATCGCCTAATACGATATCGCCAGGTGAAACGTGAATTTTACCGCAGGCAATCGGCACGTTGATTTCGCCTGGGCCATCTTTGAAAGGGCCACCTGGCGTATGTCCGGCGGCATAAATCGGGAAATCCATACGTGATAAGCCCTCAATATCACGCACCGGGCCGTCCAGCACGATGCCTTCCATACCGCGCTGTCTGGCATAAGTGGCCATCACTTCACCCATCAATGATTGGCTGCGGTCACCCTCATTCGACAGGATGATGACATCGTTCGGCCCGGCCATATCCAGCGCTTTATGCAACATCAGGTTATCGCCAGAGCGCGCTTTTACCGTCACCGCCAGGCCGCACATGATGGGGGCTTTAGGCGCCGTTTTCAGGCTGATCTCTGCCGATAGCGCAGGCAAGCGACTCATGCAGTCGGCGACTACCGCCGCGGGTAAACGGCGGAACGCTTCCAGTAACGGTTCGGCATCGGAGGGACGGCGTAAATAAATACGATTTCCTGCGGTCATTTTATTTCTCCTGTCAGGATTTGCTGGGATTTATAGGGGTAAGAGAAGAATTGGCGCGATCTTCACGGGTGAATGCACCGGAGAGTGGAGTGCCATCAACGGTGTCGTAATGACGTATGGCTTGTGGTTTTAACCAACGCTGCACGCGCGAAGGCATATCAAAACCAATCAGCAGCATCACCACGAAGGTCAGCCCAAAGGAAAGCCCGCCCAGTGCACCGCCAAGCGATGCGTGTTGGGCAATCAGTGCACCAAGCACCGGCGCCAATGCGCCTCCCAGTGAACCGATGTTGTAGATAAAGCTAAGATTGGCGGCACGCTGCTCGGTATCAAAATAGCCGCTGATCATTTTCGCCAGCAGGCCACCCACTCCCTGGCTAAACAGCTGCTGCAGGAAGATCAGCAGGCATAGCAGCCAGACGTTTGAGCCGTTGAGCATAAATACCGGGATGATCAGCACCTGGGCGACCAGCAGACTCAGTACATAGGTTTTACGCGTGCCGATGAGATCGGCTGCAATCCCCGCCACGCAGCATCCGAGGCCCATCCCAAAGCGGCTGAAGGAAAATACCAGTGCCACCACTTCAGGTGAGTAATGCAGATCGGTTTTCAGATAGGTTGGTAAAAGAGCGTGAATCGGCCAGCCATACAAAAATACGCAGACGATAGTGACCGTGAGCATCAAGCTGGTGGGCCAGCGTTCTCCCGCGCTTTGCACCAGAAAACGGATAAATATGCCGGCGGTGATCAGCGCTAATGCTGCGATAACAAGTCCTGAGCTTTGATGATCGAAACAGATGTAAAGTGCCGCCGCCGCGAGGACTCCCAGCAAGATGTTGAGTATGTTGCTTTTACGGTTGGGGCCACGAAAAAGGGTATCTACCATGGTGATGGTGGATGTCGTTGCTCTGGCTTTTGCCGCTGCCCACTCTTCAGCTTCCGGAATGGCACGGCGTAGCCACAAAGCAAAAAACACCGGGATGATGCCGAGATAAAAGAGTGCGCGCCAGCCCCACAGCGGCACAATCCAGCTGTAGGCTAACACTGACAAGATCGCGCCTGCAGAAAATCCCGAATTAAGGAATGCACTGGCTTTATTGCGCATATCTTTTGGCCAGGTTTCGATGGCATAAGCCGAGCTGGTGCCATATTCTCCCGCCATACCAATACCGACTAAAATACGAGCAACAAACATCCATGTGTAATTCGGTGCAATACCGCAGGCAAAGGTGCCACCAGCAAATAATATAATGCTGGTGATCATGGCACTTTTACGCCCGTATTTATCGCCCATGGCACCGAGCGCTAAACCGCCGAACCAACGCAGGATAAAGGCTGCCGAAATTAATGCAGCCGCTTCAGCAGTGCTGACTTTAAATTCCGCCATTATTTCGGTAAGCACTAATGTGATAATGACGAAATCAAATCCGTCCAGCATATAGCCCATCCAGGCCGCCCAAAAGGCTTTCCATTGCTGGCGATTAAGCCGCTTATACCAGGGCAAAGCCATTGTCTCTTCAGCCATGACAAACTCCGGGTGTAATTAACAGAGTAGGGGAATCCAGACCGCAAATTACTGTCTGTGATTGGAGGTTATTTTTCTGTTTGAGCAAGAATACGGGAATTTATCGTGTTACGGATTTTGTGTTACGGCTAACGAAGTGAGGATCACGAAATATTATCAGGCTACCTTTTAACTTGCTGATAATTAATTTTATTGGGTTTCGTTATGGTGGCATATATTAATAATATGGCTGGAGAGTTGTTTTTAAATTTCCGCCGGTTTTTAACTCCGGCGGAAAAATCAATCAGGGCTTCAAATCACCGTACCAATAAGATGCCGTCACGCCGCCATCCATCAGAAAATCACTGCCGCTGATGTAGCCGCCTTCTGGTCCCATTATGAGGTCTGCCAGCGCTGTGGCCTGCTGCACCAAATGTTGAATCGATTGGCGCGAACTGACATCGACCTGGCTGGTTTCTACCGTAAAGCCGGCATCACGTAAGGTTTGTGCGGCAGCCGCACAGTTTCTCGAATTGAGGTCTGCCAGCAGCACAGTTTTGCCCTGACTCACGCGACGCGCGATGGCTTGTCCAATCGCACCTGCCCCGATAACCATCATAATCTCTTTCATTGTGTCTCCCGCCTTGAGGAATGACTGATGCGGCAAGCATAGCGGGGAAAGACTCTGGTGACTGTAGGGGCAATTGGCATGAGCTTATGAATGCTGCTCATGGGTTCTGAGCTTTAGGGGCGGTACCTGTGACTGACTGCACTTTGCAGGCTGTTTGCAGTTTTATTCGCGTTGTATCTCAGTTCAACATTATTTCAAACTCACTTAAGCGTTCAGGTATTGAAAAAGGGTAAGCTTCAAATATAACTTCTAGTTTATATCCAAGGCGTATAAACTACAGTTCATGTGAGGGACTTTTGAACAACTGGAGCGTTGATACAACGGAGCATTTTGCAGCGTGGCTAAAAGCGCAGGATGATGAAATGATTGAAGATGTACTCGCAAGCCTGGAAGTGTTGAAAATCTTCGGCCCTCATTTAGGGCGGCCTGATGTAGACACCATCATCGGTTCTCAATATGCAAACATGAAAGAATTGCGCGTGCAAAGTAATGGTAGACCTGTTCGGGCGTTCTTCGCATTCGATCCCAGAAGGAAGGGGATCGTCTTGTGTGCAGGGGACAAAACGGGGATCAATCAGAAGCGGTTTTACCGATCAATGATCAAATTAGCAGATCAAGAATACAGCAAGCATTTGAGAGGAATAATACATGCCTAAACTGGAAGAACTCATTGCACAACGATCTCCAGAATCACAGAAGAGAATTAAGGATAAAGTCGCGGTTAAAATTATTGAGGTTCAATTACGACACTTACGCGAAGAGCTTGAGCTCTCACAAGTACAGTTAGCCGAGAAAATGGGCGTTTCACAGCCAGCCATAGCAGCTATTGAAGCCCGAGGCGATGATATAAAACTCTCAAGCCTAAAAAAGTATGTTGAGGCATTAGGCGGAAAGCTGAGCTTGAACGTTGAACTACCTACGGGCGATGGGCGAACTTTTCTGCTTTAACATTAATAAGTTTCTCTATTTCATTTGGATGAATGGTGAAGATTTTCGGTTGCAGGTCGTTTGAGGATGCCTTGAGGCATCCTGCAGCTTATCTTGATGCGATTATGTTCATTGATGCTGTTTAAATATCTAAGACAGCGGCTTTGCAGAACGCACCCACTTCTTGTTGTGCATAGGTAACATTGATAACTTCCATTACCATTCTGATTTCTCCTCCCTGAGCGGTTTATCTTTTCGTTGCCCTGAAGCTCTCCGCCTTTGTTTACCCTGCAGCTTTGCAAGTTGAATCGGGGATATCTCCTGACGCGGCAGAAACAGCTCCAGCTTTTCGGTGAGATCCAACGCTACCATGATGGCGATAAAGACATCGAACGGCACTTTTCCTTTTTCAGCATTGAGCACAGACTTACGTGCAACACCTGCGCGCTCAGCAACCTCCGTCTGCGTTAAGTCACGATTTAGACGGGCTTGCTTGAGTCGCTGGCCAATTTCTTCAGCCAGTGCAGATGCGGAAGGAGTAGTCATATCTTTAAAGTCCCAATGTAGACACTTTATCGTCGGTCATGCGTTTAATGTCCAAATTATAGGACTCTATCGGATCATTGTCATGATAAATGGATGTATTGTAGAGTCCCTTATATAGCACTTTATGATGATTAAAGGTGAGTTAAGTCCTTAAAGTGGGACATAATAAAGTTGAGGGGGGCTAAGGGATTAAGTTTTGAAAACGTCAAACGCAGAAAAGCAAAAACCCAGCCATAAGCTGGGTTTTCAGAATGTTGGTGCCCGGACGCGGAATCGAACCACGGACACGGGGATTTTCAATCCCCTGCTCTACCGACTGAGCTATCCGGGCAACGGGGCGCATTAAACCTTAATGGCTTTCAGCCGTCAACGGCTTTCGTCAAAAAAGCGTAGCAATCGTGACTGATTGCTTGCTTTTCAGGCAGGGTGTGCAAAATCTCAACGTGCCCGCTGGTGGTAAAGCGGTATTCAGGATTGCGTGACCTGCATGACCTGCATGACCTGCATGACCTGCATGACCTGCATGACCTGCATGACCTGCATGACCTGCATGACCTGCATGACCTGCATGACCTGCATGACCTGCATGACCTGCATGACCTGCATGATGCACGGGCTTAAGGGCCTCCTGCGAAAGTTTAGGCCAGTGCCCCGTTCTGTCGGCACAGCGCGATACTCAGCACATCTTCCGCCAGACGACGCGCGGTGGCCACATCCTGCACGTTGCGTTTCACTAGCAGCTTGCTCAGACAACCCTCGAGAATCAGCTCCATTTGATCGGCCACCATCGTCGGATTATCCAGCGCCAAATCCACCAGAATTTCATGAGTGAACTGCCATGAGCTGCGTTTCTGCTGCTCGGCTAACTGATGTACGGGTTGGTCAGGCTGCGGATAGAAGCTGCAGGCGGCGATAAACAGGCAGCCGGGAAAGCGGCCTTTGTTCACGTGCTCACTTAACACGTCGTAACGTGCCAGCAATTTTTGTTGGGCTGTGAGATGTTCATTGAGCTGTATCTGGCGGCGCCAGCTGTCAATCTGCTGACCGTGATAGCGCAGCGCGTCATACAATAATGCGTCACGGTCGGGCCAGAAACGTTCAAGATGTTCTGCATCAAGTCCGGTCTCACCGGCCAACTGCTGCAGGGAAGTGGTGGCGGTAAGGCCGCTCTGCTCAAGCACATTCAGCGCATGCTCAAGAATCTGTTCACGTTGCAAGTGACTCTCCTCTGGAGTGCGGGCCCGCTCGCGCACGAACGGGCAGTGTCCTGCAACCAGTGTCGTTTAACGCGACAGATTGTGCAAATGCGTGCGGAAGTCGGCAGCGTTAAGGAAACCGGTGACGCGTGAGTCAGGGATTTCTTTGCCTTGCGCATCAAAGAACAGAATGGTGGGCAAGCCTAATACCTGTAAATGCTGCAACAGGGCGTTATCCTGCGCGTTATTCGCGGTGACGTTGGCTTGCAGCAATTGTAGCTGACTTAAGTCGGCACGCACGCCTTCATCGCTGAAGGTATATTTCTCAAACTCTTTGCAGGCAACGCACCAGTCGGCGTAGAGATCGATCATGGTAATGCGACCTTGTGCCTGCTGTAGCGCGCTATCCAATTGTGCGCTGCTGGCAATCGTCTTGAACGGCAGATGCGCCACTGACTGCACGCTGGCGCTGCTGCCAAAAGCCCAATCCTGCAGCGGACGAGCGGCCACCAGCGCAGTAGCGAGCATGAGGATTTGTAGAATGCGCCATTTGCCATTAGCACGCAGGCTGAGGCTGAACGCCCAGGCAAAGAACGCGACGCCGAGCAGGCTCCACAGACGCAAGCCCCAGACATCACCCACTACACGCTCCAGTAAGAACACCGGCAGCGCCAGAATCACAAAGCCGAAGCCCTCTTTGACGCTCTGCATCCACGGGCCACTTTTCGGCAGCAGCTTATTACCAAACATCGTGACGGCGATCAGCGGCAGGCCCATGCCGAAGGCATAGAGCCACAGCGTGCCCGCACCGGCCCACAGATTACCGCTTTGAGCGATATACAGCAGAATGGCACTCAGCGGTGCGGTGGTGCATGGCGAGCAGATCAATCCCGCCAGTGCGCCCATCATAAACACGCCTGGCAGCGAACCACCTTGCTGGCGATTACTCCACAGCGTCAGGCGCGTTTGCAGGCCGGAAGGCAGTTGCAGCGAGAACAAGCCAAACATCGACAGCGCTAGCACCATGAACAGCGCTGACAGGCCAATCAATACGTAAGGATGCTGCAGCGCCGCCTGGAAACGTAAACCTGCGGCGGCCACCACCATACCGAGCACGGTGTAGGTCAGCGCCATCCCTTGCACATAGACCATCGCCAGTGCGAACAGGCGTCCAGCAGAGTAGCGACGCTGGCCACCGAGAATGATGCTGGAGATCAGCGGATACATCGGCAATACGCACGGCGTGAAGGCAACGCCGATGCCAATCAGCAGCGCCCACAGCGGTGAAAACGGCAGTGGCGTGCGCTGTTGTGCAGGCTGCGCGTTAACGGCGGGGGCATCGTGATTGGCGGCAACCGGGTTAAGCGGCACCGAACGGGTTTCGGGCGGATAGCAGAATCCGGCGGCCGCACAGCCCTGATAGGTCACCGTGAGCGTGGCACCAGACTCAGCCTGATGCAGAGTGATCGGGACCTGTAAATCCTGCGGATAGATTTCGCTCTTGCCGAAGAACTCATCCTCATGCGGCTGTCCTGGCGGCAGAGCCAACGGTGCCATCTGTGCTTTTTGCGGCGTCACATGAATCTGCTGACGATAAAGGTAATAGCCGTCCTTCACCTTCCAGCTCAGTGTGAGTTGGTTGCCCTGCTGGCTGAAATCGAAGCCAAATGCCTGATCCACAGGCACAAAGCGGCTGTTATTGTTAGGTGAGAAGATATTGGCCTGTGCTGAAAAGCAAAACAGCAATGCAAGGCAAAGGCCCATCAGGCGATAAAGTCGTGCAGCCATGAGGATGTAATCAGCTCCGGTGGCGAATGAGCCGCGATGATAGCACGGCCGCCTCGCCACGAGGTTTTCAGGATGTAACGGCGCTACAGAATCAGGCTACCAAACAGAAAGCCAAACGCCACGGAGAAGGCAATCGCCAACACGCCGGGAATGATAAAGGAGTGATTAAACACAAACTTGCCGATTCGGGTCGAACCGGTGTCATCCATTTCTACGGCTGCCAATAAGGTGGGGTAGGTTGGCAACACAAACAGCGCCGAAACGGCGGCAAAGGAGGTAACGGCGGCCAGCGGGGAAACGCCGAGCATCAGTGCCGCAGGCATCAACGCCTTGGTGGTCGCTGCCTGTGAATAGAGCAGGGTAGCAGCGAAGAACAATATTAACGCCAGCATCCACGGGTAGCTCTGCAACATATCGCCAGCCGCAGTCTGGATGTCCGCCAGGTGGGCTTTGACAAAGGTATCGCCTAGCCATGCCACTCCCATCACGCAGATACAGGCACTCATACCGGATTTGAACGTACTGGCGCTGAGGATTTCGCCGGTATCCACTTTGCAGGTTAGGCAAATCAGTGTGGCAACGGTGAGCATAAACACCACAATCGCTTCGTTACGAGGCAGCATTGGGTTGCTGATTAATCCAACGCTGTCGCTGATCGCCGTGGCGTAGAGCACAACTGCCGCTATGCCGATCAGGAATAGCCCGACCGCACGTTTGGCGCCAGGCTTAATGTCATAGACGCGTTCTCCGCGCAGTGTGACTTCACCTTTGGCTAAGCGCGCCTGATACACCTCGTCTTCTTTTAACTCTTTACCAAGAAAGCTGGTGATCACGGCGGCACAGAATATCGCGGTCATCGTGGCTGGGATCGATACGCCCAGCAGCGCCAGATAGCTGACACCGCGCGGTTCCAGAATCGACGCGAAGAACACCACTGCAGCAGAGAGCGGCGAAGCGGTAATGGCAATTTGCGAGGCGACGACGGCGATCGATAACGGGCGAGAAGGGCGAACGCCTTGCTCTTTGGCGACTTCAGCAATCACCGGCAGCGTGGAGAAAGCGGTATGCCCCGTGCCTGCCAGCAGCGTCATTACATAGGTGACCAGTGGGGCGAGGAAGGTGACGTAACGCGGATGACGGCGCAGCAGGCGCTCGGCCAAACCGACCATGTAATCGAGTCCGCCTGCAATCTGCATCGCGGCAATTGCGGCAATCACTGCCATGATAATTTCGATCACATCGAAGGGAATCGCGCCCGGCTTCATGCCGCAGAACAGCGTCAACACCAGTACGCCCAATCCGCCGGCAAATCCAATCCCGATGCCGCCTAGACGTGCACCCAGCCAGATCGCCAGCAGGACAATCAATAATTCCACTAACACCATTCATTCCGCTCCTGAGCCGTGGGGGAAATCTCGACTCTTAAAGTTGTAGCCGCCAATAAGAAAAAAGCACGCCGTATTGTATACAGGCGTGCTTTTGGCAACTTGATCCGGAACGGATTACTGTTCGTTTTCGTCGGTGTAGCGTTTGGCTTTGTAGGTCGGATGCATCAGGTTTTGAATGGAGAAGATGTCATCCAGTTCCGCTTCGGTCAGCAGACCGCGCTCCAATACCACTTCACGTACGCTCTTGCCGGTTTCCGCACAAATCTTGCCGACGATATCGCCATTGTGGTGGCCGATATACGGGTTGAGATAAGTGACGATACCGATGGAGTTGAACACGTAAGCTTCACATACGGCTTTGTTAGCCGTGATGCCGTTGACGCATTTTTCCAGCAGGTTGAAGCAGGCGTTGGTCAGAATGCTGATCGACTCAAACAGCGCCTGGCCAATCACCGGTTCCATTACGTTGAGCTGAAGCTGACCCGCTTCTGACGCCATGGTCACGGTAATGTCGTTGCCGATAACCTTGAAGCACACCTGGTTCACCACTTCTGGCACCACCGGGTTCACTTTGGCTGGCATGATTGATGAACCGGCCTGCAGTTCTGGCAGGTTGATTTCGTTCAGACCCGCACGTGGGCCGGAAGAGAGCAGGCGCAGGTCGTTACAGATCTTCGACAGTTTCACCGCCAGACGTTTCAGCGCAGAGTGCACCATCACGTAAGCACCGCAGTCAGAGGTCGCTTCAATCAAGTCTTCTGCCGGGACGACAGGCAGATTACTGACTTCCGCCAGACGCTGAACGGCCAGCTGCTGATAGCCATCCGGGGTGTTGAGGCGAGTCCCGATGGCCGTCGCGCCCAGGTTTACTTCCAGCAGCAGTTCTGCGGTGCGCAGGATGCTGCGGGTTTCTTCATTCAGCAGCACGTTAAACGCGTGGAATTCCTGGCCCAGCGTCATCGGTACGGCATCCTGCAGCTGGGTACGACCCATCTTGAGGATATTTTCGAACTCGACCGCTTTACGCTGGAAGCCTTCACTGAGCTGGCTGATGCCGTCCAGCAGTTTCAGAATTGAAGCGTAAACCGCAATACGGAATCCGGTGGGATAAGCATCGTTGGTCGACTGACACTTATTCACGTGATCGTTAGGGTTGAGGTACTGGTATTCACCTTTTTGGTGGCCCATCAGTTCCAGACCGATGTTTGCCAGCACTTCGTTGGTGTTCATGTTGACCGAGGTGCCCGCGCCGCCCTGATAGACGTCAACCGGGAACTGATCCATGCATTTACCGTTATTCAGCACTTCATCACAGGCCTGAATAATGGTGTTTGCGATGTTGCGAGGGATTGTTTGCAGCTCTTTGTTGGCGAGCGCGGCTGCTTTTTTGACCATCACCATACCGCGGACAAATTCCGGTATGTCACTGATTTTGTTGTTACTAATGTAGAAGTTCTCAATCGCACGCAGAGTATGAACACCGTAGTAAGCGTCTGCCGGAACTTCGCGCATGCCTAACAGGTCTTCTTCGATACGAATGTTGTTCGCCATGATTACCTTCTTATTATTTCTGCGGTGTCACTGCCGGGCGACCGGGATGGTCGGGCGGCAATCACTGTGCAGGTGAAGCAATTATATTGTCGTGGATTACCAGCACCGACATTTTATCCATCTTCGGGCTGGCGGGCACGATCATATTCTGTTGTTACAGAATTGTTTGTGCACAGATCACTTTACGGGCATTTACTGGCCCAGCGGTAATAACGATATGTGATGTAGTTCGCAATTTTAAGTCAGTGGGAAAAATTTGGCAGGATCGGTTGAAATCGCGGGTTGAGATGCCCATCTCTATCAATACGGTCAGACAGACCATCCCTTTCTGCTGCCTGGCAAGAAGCGAGGCAGCCCTACTCACAGGAGATATCGGTGCGCTGGATACCGTTCGTGATTTTTTTTGTTCTGGCCTGGATTGAGATCTCAATTTTCATTCAGGTTGCACATGCCCTCGGCGTGCTGCTTACCATGCTACTGGTGATCTTCACCTCGTGCATCGGTGTGTCGCTGGTGAAAAACCAGGGTATGAAGAACTTCCGTCTGATGCAGGAGAAGCTGGCGCGCAATGAAAGCCCAGCGGCGGAGATGACCAAAAGCGTTTCACTGATTATTTCGGGCTTCTTACTGCTGTTGCCGGGCTTCTTTACTGACTTCCTCGGTTTGTTGCTGCTGTTGCCTCCGGTGCAGAAACATCTGACGCTGAAATTAATGCCGCATCTGCGTGTGTGGCGCGGACCCGGCGCCGGGCCGGACAGTGGCTATACCATGGATGGCGAATACGAGCGTAAAGATCAGGATCAAATCGGACACGATAAAGATCGATAAGAAGAGAAGGGCGGCGAGAGTCGCCCTTTTTGCTGTCTTTTTCGTCAATGGTTACAAAAACGAAAATTTTTTATTTTTTGCCCCTTGAAAGCCTTTTTTAGTGACCCTATCTCTCTCTCCACGAGGCCGGAAGCCATGCAGTCCGGTTCAACCCAAAAAACTGAATGATTGGACTTCTCAAAGGAGAGCTACCAAATGAAAATTCGTCCGTTGCACGATCGCGTTATCGTCAAGCGTAAAGAAGTTGAAGCTAAATCTGCTGGCGGTATCGTTCTGACCGGCTCTGCAGCTGGCAAATCAACCCGTGGTGAAGTTCTGGCTGTGGGTAATGGCCGCATCCTGGAAAACGGTGATGTTAAGCCGCTGGACGTGAAAGTTGGCGATCTGGTTATCTTCAGCGAAGGCTACGGTGCCAAAACTGAGAAGATCGATAACGAAGAAGTTCTGATCATCTCTGAAAGCGACATCCTGGCGATTGTCGAAGCGTAATTACGCGTAATTCACTGAACGAAACGAATTTAAGGGATATTTGAAATGGCAGCTAAAGACGTAAAATTCGGTAATGACGCGCGCGTAAAAATGCTGCGTGGCGTGAACGTACTGGCAGATGCAGTAAAAGTTACCCTGGGCCCGAAAGGCCGTAACGTGGTTCTGGATAAATCTTTTGGTGCACCGACCATCACCAAAGATGGCGTTTCTGTAGCACGTGAAATCGAGCTGGAAGACAAGTTCGAGAACATGGGTGCACAGATGGTGAAAGAAGTGGCCTCTAAAGCGAACGACGCTGCGGGCGACGGCACCACCACTGCAACCGTTCTGGCTCAGTCTATCGTGAACGAAGGCCTGAAAGCCGTTGCGGCTGGCATGAACCCAATGGACCTGAAGCGCGGTATCGATAAAGCCGTTGCTGCTGCCGTTGAAGAGCTGAAAGCGCTGTCTGTTCCTTGCCAGGATACTAAAGCCATTGCTCAGGTAGGTACCATCTCTGCTAACTCTGATGAGTCAGTCGGTACCCTGATCGCGAAAGCGATGGATAAAGTGGGCAAAGAAGGTGTTATCACCGTTGAAGAAGGCACCGGCCTGCAAGACGAGCTGGACGTGGTTGAAGGTATGCAGTTCGACCGTGGCTACCTGTCTCCTTACTTCATCAACAAGCCAGAAACCGGCGCAATCGAACTGGATGCACCGTTTATCCTGTTGGCTGACAAGAAGATCTCTAACATCCGTGAACTGCTGCCAGTACTGGAAGCGGTTGCGAAAGCCGGTAAACCACTGCTGATCATCGCTGAAGATGTTGAAGGCGAAGCACTGGCAACTCTGGTGGTTAACACCATGCGCGGTATCGTGAAAGTGGCTGCGGTTAAAGCACCTGGCTTCGGCGACCGTCGTAAAGCAATGCTTCAGGATATCGCAATCCTGACCGGCGGTACCGTCATCTCTGAAGAGATCGGTATGGAGCTGGAAAAAGCGACCCTGGAAGATCTGGGTCAGGCTAAGCGTGTTGTGATCAACAAAGATACTTCTACCATCATCGATGGTGTGGGCGATCAGGGGGCAATCTCTGGCCGTGTGACTCAGATCCGTCAGCAGATCGAAGAAGCAACTTCTGATTACGACAAAGAAAAACTGCAGGAGCGCGTAGCGAAACTGGCAGGCGGCGTAGCCGTTCTGAAAGTGGGTGCAGCCACTGAAGTTGAAATGAAAGAGAAGAAAGCACGCGTTGAAGATGCCCTGCACGCTACCCGTGCTGCGGTAGAAGAAGGCGTGGTTGCTGGTGGTGGTGTTGCACTGGTTCGCGTTGCAGCCAAGATCGCTGCTTCTGGCCTGAAAGGTCAGAACGAAGATCAGAACGTGGGTATCAAAGTTGCGCTGCGCGCAATGGAAGCTCCACTGCGTCAGATCGTTTCTAACGCCGGTGAAGAGCCATCTGTTGTTGCTAACAACGTGAAAGCAGGCGACGGCAACTACGGCTACAACGCTCAGACTGAAGAATACGGCAACATGATCGACTTCGGTATCCTGGACCCAACCAAAGTGACCCGTTCTGCGCTGCAGTACGCGTCTTCTGTTGCGGGCCTGATGATCACCACCGAAGCGATGGTAACTGACCTGCCTAAAGGCGATGCTCCTGATTTAGGTGGCGCTGGCGGCATGGGTGGCATGGGTGGCATGGGCGGCATGATGTAATTTGCCCCTGACTGCTTAAGTCATGTGAAAAACCCTCGATCGGAAACGGTCGGGGGTTTTTCTTTTGGTGGCGAACAAGGTATAAGTAAGAGCGCAATACTTCGGCTTTGCGGGTTTAGGGCAATGAATGTTCAGAAAAAAAGTGCGCTTTTCTGCTACGCTGCCGCCCGACACTGATGATAATAAATGGGGATTACAATGCGGATTAACCTCTTGCTCGGACTGGCGGTAGGGACTTTACTGCTGGCGGGCTGCAGCAGCTCCAATCAACTGAGTTCCGGCGGACAGCGTGTCACTTTCGTTGACCAACAGCCTGGAAGCCAATGTCAGCTGCTGGGCAATGTCACCGGCTCACAGAGCAACTGGTTGAGCGGTTCAGGCGGTGAAGGCAGTTCTTTGCGTGGCGCAGCCAATGACCTGCGTAACCGCGCGGCAGAGATGGGTGGCAACGTGATTTACGGTGCAACCAGCCCAACGCAGAACCTGCTTTCAGCTTTCGCACCGCTTGACAGCAAAATGTCTGGTCAGGTGTATAAGTGCCCGTAATGGCATGAAAGAGATGTAAAAAAAGCCGCTGATGCGGCTTTTTTTGTGGGCGCAATGTCTCGCGCGGCGGTTATTCCTGACGTAGCTGTAAATCCAGCGGCGTTTTACTTGGCTCTCCGCCAATCTCGCGCGCCAGTTTTGGCACCATGTAACCTGAGACCATGGTCAGCAGCTGGCGTACCAGGGCACGCGCTTCATCATCCGAAACAAAGAAATGCGCCGCGCCCTGTACTTTATCCAGCACGTGCAGGTAATAGGGCAGAATACCGGCATCAAACAACGCGTTGCTCAGATTAGCCAGCGCGTGTGCATCATCATTGATACCGCGCAGCAGCACGCTTTGATTAAGTAAAGTGACGCCCGCACGTTTGAGCATCTGCATGCCGTAGTGCAGCTCATCGTCAATCTCTTGCGCGTGGTTGATATGACTCACCATCAGCACTTGCAGGCGTGTCTCGGCCAGAATCTGGCATAACCCTTCGGTAATACGTGCGGGAATCACCACCGGGAGGCGGCTATGAATGCGCAGACGCTTCAGATGGGGGATTTTCTCCAGTGCGCCCACCAGCCACGCCAGCTCATGGTCTTTAGCCATCAGCGGATCGCCACCCGAGAAGATAATCTCATCCAGTTCTGGATGCTCAGCGATGTAATCGATCGCCGCCTGCCAGTTACGCTTATTGCCCTGATTATCCTGATAGGGGAAATGGCGACGGAAGCAGTAGCGGCAGTTAACCGCACAGCCACCTTTCACCAGCAGCAACGCACGGTTTCGATACTTATGCAGTAAACCGGGCACCACGCTACTTTGCTCATCCAGCGGGTCAGTGCTGTAACCTGGCGCATCGACAAATTCCTGACGGCTGGTTAATACCTGCAGCAAAAGGGGGTCGTGCGCATTGCCTGGCGTCATGCGTTGAATGAAGGCACGCGGCACGCGCAGCGCAAAAAGCTTGCGCGCATCGTTGCCTGCGGCCAAATCAGCATGCTGTTCGAGAGATAAAAGTCGCAGTAATTCAGTAGGATCGGTGACAACATCAGCAAGTTGCTGCAACCAATCTTCTCTGATGGGGGGATTTAGGGTTACAATGTTTGCCATTTTTTTGGCTATTACCAGTTCAATATTTACAGAGGGCCTTTATGGCGACTTATCTTAGCAACGATTTCCGTCCCGGTCTTAAAATCATGTTCGAAGGCGAGCCATATGCCATCGAAGCCAGTGAGTTCGTTAAACCGGGTAAAGGCCAGGCATTTGCACGCGTTAAAATGCGTCGTCTGCTGACCGGTTCTCGCGTTGAGAAGACCTTCAAATCTACCGACTCTGCCGAAGGCGCAGACGTTCGTGATATGACGCTGCAGTACTCTTACAACGACGGCGACTTCTACTACTTCATGCACCCAGAGTCTTTCGAGCAGTATCAGATCGAATCTAAAGTGCTGGACGACGTGACCAAATGGTTGCAGGACAATGCGGATTGTATCGTTACCCTGTGGAACGATAAAGCGATCGCTGTTCAGCCACCGAACTTCATCGAAGCAGAAGTCATCGAAACAGATCCAGGTCTGAAGGGTGATACTGCCGGTACCGGCGGCAAGCCAGCGACCCTGTCTACTGGCGCAGTGATCAAAGTTCCACTGTTCGTCCAGATTGGCGAAGTGGTTAAAGTTGACACCCGCTCTGGCGAATACGTTTCTCGCGTAAAATAATTGCCAAATCAGGCGCATCACTCGATGCGCCTTTTTTCTCTATGAGTTCAGAATAATGAAAAAGATGGCGAAATTGGCTGTTTTTGCGTTGCTGGTCTCTTCTGCTTTAAGTGCCTGCAACACTTTCCACGGCTTTGGTGAAGACGTCTCCCATTTGGGCGGTGCCATTTCACGCGCAGCTGATAAATAAATTGCGAGGGCGCCGCCTTTTCTCAGCGGCTTAGCCAGCAAGGTTGTGTATAAGGTCTATGCTTGAATGGCTGTACTTTTACTGCAACCAACAAGGATATGGCTATGTTAAAGAAAAGTATTGTCGCGATTCTTTCTGTTCTGGTGCTTTCCTCTGTGTTGACCGCCTGCAACACCACCCGTGGTGTTGGCGAGGACGTTCAGGCCGGTGGCAAAGCGATTCAGCGCAGCGCACAGTGATCCAAACCGGTGCGAAACCCGATTTCGTACCGGATTCCCTGATTCCCTCTTTCTTTGTCTGAAAAAGCACCGCTAACGCCTTCGATCCCGTCACGCCGTTGTTTGCCGTAGCCAATACGGGTAGACTTCTCCCCCTTATCTGTATAAGGAGTCACCAACATGAGCGAAACGGCAAGCTGGCAGCCGAGCGCACCCATTGCCAATTTGTTGAAACGCGCCGCTATTTTGGCGGAGATTCGTCGTTTCTTTGCCGATCGCGGCGTGCTGGAGGTCGATACCCCGGCGATGAGCCAGGCAACCATCACGGATATCCATCTGGTGCCGTTCCAGACGCGCTTTGTGGGTCCAGGTGCAGCGGAAGGGCGCGATCTGTGGCTGATGACCAGCCCGGAATATCATATGAAGCGTCTGCTGGCGGCGGGCAGTGGCCCAATCTATCAGATGGGACGTTGCTTCCGTAACGAAGAAGCAGGGCGCCACCATAATCCTGAGTTCACCATGCTGGAGTGGTATCGTCCTCACTACGATATGTATCGCCTGATGAATGAAGTCGACGATCTGATGCAGCAGGTGCTGGAGTGCGATAGCGCCGAATCTTTATCGTATCAGCAGGCATTTATTCGCCATCTGGAACTTGATCCTTTGTCAGCGGATAAAACGCAGCTGCGTGAAGCCGCGACGAAGTTGGGTGAGGGTGAACTGGCGAATCGTGAAGAAGACCGCGATACCTTGTTGCAGCTGCTGTTTATGCTGGGTGTTGAGCCGAAGATTGGTAACGAGAAACCGTGCTTCGTGTATCACTTCCCGGCCAGTCAGGCGGCATTGGCCGAAATCAGCACTGAGGATCATCGCGTCGCGGAGCGTTTCGAGGTGTATTACAAAGGCGTGGAGTTGGCTAACGGCTTCCGCGAATTGACCGATAGCCGCGAACAGCGTCAGCGCTTTGAGCAGGATAATCGTCGCCGTGCAGCGCGTGGTTTACCGCAGCATCCGATTGATACCAACCTGCTGGATGCGCTGGGACATGGCATGCCTGCATGTTCAGGTGTGGCGTTGGGTGTGGATCGTTTGATTATGCTGGCGTTGAAAGCCAATGCATTAAGCAACGTGATTGCCTTCCCGGTGGATCGCAGCTAATCATTCTTGCTCAGGCAGGGTGTTTCAGACAACAACGGCGCATGTATTGCGCCGTTGTTCATTTAAGGGTTACTGCTGCGTCGTGGGTGCGGCTGGCGCTTCGGGGAACTCCTGAATAGTGACTGGCAGCATCATCTTTTGTTCGTTACGCAGAACCTGCACCTGAATCACCGATCCTGGACGAATCTCGGCGACCTGATCCATGGTTTCCTGCGCCGACAGCGCCGGTTTGCCGTTCACCTGTAAAAGCACATCATTGGCTTGAATGCCTGCCCGATCGGCTGGCCCGCCTGGCGTAACCTCACTGACGATAATACCCTGTGCACGATCCAGACTGCTGCCCTGACCGTGTAGCGGCGGCAGCTCACGGCCGGTGATGCCGATATAGCCACGAATGACCCGACCGTCACGAATCAATTTATCCATGATCTTGGTTGCTAACGCGGTTGGAATCGCAAAGCCAATCCCTTCCGGCGTTTCGCCATCATTGCTTTTATCAAATGTCAGGGTGTTAATGCCCATTAGTTCGCCGAGCGAGTTAATCAGCGCACCGCCTGAGTTGCCCTGATTGATGGATGCATCGGTCTGCAGGAAATTTTGACGACCCGATGAGCTCAAGCCCACGCGCCCGGTGGCACTGATAATGCCCTGAGTGACGGTCTGCCCGAGGTTGTAGGGGTTACCAATCGCCATCACCACATCGCCGATATGTGCGATACGGTTAGCGTTAATCGGAATCACCGGCAGGTTAGTGGCGCTGATCTTCAGCACCGCTAAATCGGTCATCGCATCTGAACCCACTAAGGTGGCTTCAAAGAAACGACCATCCTGCAACGCCACAATGATCTGGTCGGCGTTATTAATGACATGCTTGTTCGTGAGAATGTAGCCTTTCACGTTCATGATCACGCCAGAACCCAGCGTGGTGATACCGCGATTATTGTTGCCATGGGCACTGCGGTTGTAGACGTTGACCACCGCAGGCACAGCGCGGCGCACCCCCTGATTGAAGCTCACGGGGGATTCATCATCACTGTTGTCATGATCAAAGGTGACGTTGCTGCTCATACGCAGCGCAGGGATCGCTACCAGCAGCAAACCCGCTACGATCAGGCCCATCACCACAGAACGCAAAAGTTTAAGAAACATGGTGTTATTTCAGGAAAGGTGGGATCGCTGGGCAGAATAACATGAGAAAGGCGGACAAACACCTGCTTGTCCGCCTGTTGCGAGGATTATCGCATAAGTAAGTAAATGCTCTCGTCGCCACGCACCACGTTCAGTGCCAGGATCGCGGGTTTACTTTCCAGCGCTTTACGCATTTCAGCCAGCGAGGTCACGCGATCGCGGTTCACACCGACAATCACATCATCTTTCTGCAAACCTGCCTGCTCAGCTGGCGTGCCTTTTTCGATGGCATCCACTTTCACGCCTTTATCGCCGGCTTTAGAGGCACCATCGCTCAAGGTGGCACCTTGTAACGCCGGAGACATCAGCTGGGCGCTGGCGGTGGTTTGCGCGCTCTGTTCCAGCGTCACGGTCACCGTCACCGGTTTGCCTTCACGCAGCAGACCAATTTTTACCTGCTGACCCGGTGGGGTGGTGCCCACTTTTACGCGCAACTCGGCAAAGCTGGTGATCGCTTTGTCATTGATGGAGGTGATGATGTCGCCCGCTTTAATGCCCGCTTTCTGCGCCGCCGAGTTAGGCAGCACTTCAGAAACAAAGGCACCACGCTGAGCGTCAACGTTAAAGGCTTTGGCGATGTCAGGCGTCATTTCGGTGCCTTTAATGCCCAACTGACCACGCTTCACTTCACCAGACTGAATCAGCTGCTGCGCGAGGTTCATCGCCATATTGCTGGGAATCGCGAAGCCGATACCAATGTTGCCGCCGCTGGAGGCCAGAATCGCGGTGTTGATACCAATCAACTCGCCATTCAGGTTCACCAGCGCACCGCCGGAGTTCCCCCGGTTAATCGCCGCATCGGTCTGGATGAAGTTTTCCAGGCCTTCAAGGTTCAACCCGCTGCGGCCCAACGCCGAAATAATGCCGGAGGTGGCCGTTTGGCCAAGACCGAAGGGGTTACCGATAGCCACGGCAAAATCGCCCACTTTTAGTGAGTCAGAGTCGGCGATTTTCACCTGCGTCAGATTTTTAGCGCCTTCAACCTGAATCAGCGCGATGTCGGTTTGCTCATCATGGCCAATCAGTTTGGCATCATATTCATTGCCATCGCTGAGCTGGACGCTGATTTTATCGGCACCGTTCACCACGTGGTTGTTGGTGAGAATGTAACCTTTAGCCGCATCAATGATGACACCTGAACCAAGGCCCTCAAACGGTTGCGGCTGGGATTGTCCCGGTGCCTGGCCAAAGAAGCGCTTCAGCGGTTCAGGAATATCCTGTGCCTGCTGGCCGCTGTCGGTGCCTTCAACATGCACGCTAACGACCGCGGGCAGAACTTTTTCCAGCATGGGTGCCAGACTCGGCAGTGCTTGTCCCTGCACCTGTGCGGGCAGCGTCGCCATCGCGCCAGGCGTTGCCGCCAGACTCATCCCAATACTCAAGGCTAATGCGCTTAACAGTCGTGCTTGTTTTTTCATTGCTACAACGCTCTCGCTGCGAAAGAAGAAAGGGGATAGAAAGTGTGACAGTAGTTTGGCGTAAGTGTTCGAAAAACAAAAAGGGCACAGCTAAGCTGTGCCCCAAAAGGATTATTTACGCGGAGTGCGGTCGCTACCACGCAGCAAACCCGATGCGCCATCAGAGTAATCACGCGGCATTTGCACCGGTGCCTGATCGTTATCCGCTTCGGCTTCCGTCAGCTGATAAGCAAACGGATTTTTTTCGCCCGGCAGATTTGGCAACAGGTCATTCGAACCCTTTGCCATATGCTGATACAGCTGGCGGTAGTCATGTGCCATGTTGTCCAGCAATTCTGCGCTGCGCGCAAAGTGGTTGGTGAGCTCTTCGCGATAATCTGCCAGCTCAGCCTTCGATTTTTCCAGTTCGTACTGCATGCTACGCTGCTCACGTAGCTTCTTGTTGCCAAAACGCATGACAACTGCGCCGACAATAATGCCAATCACTAAACCAATCAGCCCGTATTCCCAGGTCATAATGACTCCCGTGTAATTTCCGTTGCTTCGTAGGGCATTGCTTCTGTTTCCACTTCAATAGCAGTCACTATACCCAATAATCTTATGGAAGTGGAACTCTCGGGCTGCATCGCTTAGTGTAGTGCGGCCTAATTTTCGCCAACCGACCCGTGAATCGGACTTTTTCAGGGATTCTGAGAGAACCATGCAAACCTCATCTCCGCTTGCCCGCTATGAGCAGGCGCTATCACAGGGCGAATTTCGTCCGGATGATGTACAACGTGAAGCCATTACCCGCTTAGATGCTATCCAGCAAGGATTGATCGCCCGCAAGCCCGCGCAGGAACCTGTGGCGAAAGGGCTGTTTGGCCGCCTGTCGAAGCTGATGTCCAAAGAGAAAAGCAGCAACGAAGCGCCGGTGCGCGGGCTGTATATGTGGGGCGGCGTGGGTCGCGGTAAAACCTGGGTGATGGATTTATTTTTTCAGTCTATTCCTGGCGATCGCAAACTCCGCCTGCATTTTCATCGCTTTATGCTGCGGGTCCATGAAGAACTGACCCAGTTACAGGGCCATAGCGATCCGCTGCTGATTGTGGCCGACCGCTTTAAAGCAGAAACCGATATTCTCTGCTTCGACGAATTCTTTGTGTCCGATATTACCGATGCGATGCTGCTGGGTACGCTGATGGAAGCACTGTTCGATCGCGGCATTGCGCTGGTGGCGACGTCCAATATTCCGCCTGACGATCTCTATCGCAATGGCCTGCAGCGCCCGCGTTTTCTGCCCGCTATCGAACAGATCAAACGCCATTGTGATGTGATGAACGTGGATGCGGGCATCGACTACCGCTTGCGTACACTGACATCCGCGCATCTGTGGAATTTCCCGCTTAACGATGCCACGCATGCTGAAATGGAGCGCATGTTCCGCGCCTTGTCCGGCAAGCCGCGTGAAGATGCGCCGGTACTGGAAATTAACCACCGTCAGATGCCAACGCTGGGCGTTCATGAAGGCGTGCTGGCGATTGATTTCCTCGCGCTGTGTGGCGAGGGACGTAGCCAGCATGACTACATCGAGCTATCACGCCGCTTCCACAGCGTATTGCTGTATGATGTGCCGGTGATGATTTACAAGACCGAAGATCAGGCACGCCGCTTCCTGGCGCTGGTCGATGAATTCTACGAACGCCACGTGAAACTGGTGGTGGCGGCCGAAACCTCACTGTTTGAAATTTATCAGGGCACGCGCCTGAAGTTTGAGTATCAACGCTGCTTGTCGCGTTTGCAGGAGATGCAAAGCGAAGAGTATTTGCGTCTGCCGCATCTGCCCTGATGGCGTGGGCAAAAATCGCAGGATTTCGATGCAAAAAGGTTCGATCTTTGAGTTCGACTTCTCTATAATCTTGCGACCCCACGTTACAGCATCGGTTTTCTTTCCCAAGAACTCGATGTGATCCGGTAACTCACTTGAAGGGGTGGCTTGCTGGGCAAAATGGTCGTGTGAGCCTCAATCGTTTACTTAGCGTTTGGGATTTCACCAACGTGTAACTTTTTATTTGGGTAAGCTTTTCAATGAAAACTTTTACAGCTAAACCAGAAACCGTACAGCGTGACTGGTATGTTGTTGACGCAACGGGCAAAACCTTGGGTCGCCTGGCGACTGAACTGGCGCGCCGTCTGCGTGGTAAGCACAAAGCGGAATACACTCCGCACGTTGATACCGGTGATTACATCATCGTTCTGAACGCTGAGAAAGTTGCTGTAACCGGCAACAAGCGTACTGACAAGATTTACTATCACCACACTGGCCACATCGGTGGTATCAAGCAAGCGACCTTTGCAGAGATGATCGAGCGCCGTCCTGAGCGTGTGATTGAAATCGCGGTTAAAGGCATGCTGCCGAAAGGCCCACTGGGTCGTGCTATGTACCGTAAACTGAAAGTTTACGCAGGCAACGAGCACACTCACGCGGCGCAGCAACCGCAAGTTCTTGACATTTAATCGGGATTATAGGCAATGGCTGAAACTCAAAACTACGGCACTGGTCGCCGCAAAAGCTCTGCCGCTCGCGTCTTCATCAAGCCGGGTAGCGGTAACATCGTCATTAACCAGCGCTCACTGGAGCAATACTTCGGTCGCGAGACTGCACGCATGGTCGTGCGTCAGCCGCTGGAGCTGGTTGATATGGTTGGTAAATTTGACCTGTACATCACCGTTAAAGGTGGTGGTATTTCTGGTCAGGCTGGTGCGATCCGTCACGGTATCACACGCGCTCTGATGGAATACGACGAGTCTCTGCGTCCTGAACTGCGTAAAGCGGGCTTCGTTACCCGTGACGCACGTGAAGTTGAACGTAAGAAAGTCGGCCTGCGTAAAGCACGTCGTCGTCCGCAGTTCTCTAAGCGTTAATTGTTGCTGCTTCGGCAGACACAATTTGCTCAAAAAACCCGCTTCGGCGGGTTTTTTATTGTCACCATTCACGATTTTTCACGCTAAAAACGCGAGCTTTACCCGCATTTTGCCCGCAAATCATTATCCCTGCCCCACAAGCTGCTTAAAATCTGGTAAACTCACTGACACTTTGCGCCCGCAAGCCGGAGCGTTGTGCGTGTTATTTCTGTCGGGACGACGGGAAAGCGCCACTGACGTTGGCTGTGTGCGAATCTGATGAGCAGGTGAGTCGCCGCGTGGTTGGCTATTCGCAGTATCTTTTTGTGAACAAACTTGGAGGTTTTCATGGCTGTCGCTGCCAACAAACGTTCGGTAATGACGCTGTTTTCTGGTCCGACTGACATTTTTAGCCATCAAGTACGTATTGTACTGGCTGAAAAGGGCGTCAGCGTGGAGATCGAGCAGGTTGAAACGGATAACCTGCCGCAGGATCTGATTGACCTCAACCCGTATCGCACTGTACCAACGCTGGTCGACCGTGAACTGACGTTGTATGAATCACGCATCATCATGGAATACCTGGATGAGCGTTTTCCGCATCCACCGCTGATGCCTGTTTACCCGGTTGCCCGTGGTGAAAGCCGCCTGATGATGCATCGCATCGAGCAGGACTGGTACACCCTGATGCGCGCCATCGAAACCGGTAACAACGCTGAAGCAGATGCCGCGCGCAAACAACTGCGTGAAGAACTGCTGGCGATTGCGCCATTGTTCTCGCGTACGCCGTTCTTCATGAGCGAAGAGTTCAGCCTGGTCGACTGCTACCTGGCACCGCTGCTGTGGCGTCTGCCGCAGATGGGCGTGGAACTGGTTGGCGCGGGTTCTAAAGAGCTGAAAGGCTACATGACACGCGTATTTGAACGTGACTCTTTCCTCGCTTCATTGACGGAAGCAGAACGTGAAATGCGCCTGCAAGCCCGGGGCTAATGTATGGAAATGTCGCAATTAACGGCTCGTCGTCCGTATCTGCTGCGTGCGTTTTATGACTGGCTGCTCGATAACCAGTTGACGCCGCATTTGGTGGTCGACATCAATCTGCCTGGTGTGCAGGTGCCGCTGGAGTATGCGCGTGATGGCCAGATCGTTCTGAACATTGCGCCGCGCGCTGTCGGTAACCTCGACCTCGCCAATGACGAAGTGCGTTTCAATGCGCGCTTCGGCGGCGTGCCGCGCCAGGTTTCTGTGCCAATGGCTGCTGTGCTGGCCATTTACGCACGTGAAAACGGTGCAGGAACCATGTTCGAACCGGAGCCGGCTTACGAGCTGGAAACCAACGAACAGGAAGGCCAGGAAGAGACGATGATGTCAGTGATTGATGGCGATCGTCCCGACGATGCGGCTGATAACGATCACTCGCCGGATGATGAACCGCCACCGCGTGGTGGACGTCCTTCATTGCGCGTGGTGAAGTAAATCGCATGCAATAAAAAACGGGCCAATTGGCCTAATGCCAGTCAGTTAAGCCTGACTGGCATTTTTTCTTCTTGCTGTCGGATATTTATAGGGTCTCTCTTTCACCACCCTTGGGAACGAGCGCTCCCGTCGTCCCGGCAGTCTGACCATCTCT